>NZ_JAQZBY010000016.1:0-119132 GCF_028736865.1 Paenarthrobacter sp. AB444
CGCTGTTCGCGGACGAACCGGCTTCGTTGCTTACATCTGGTGTAGACACAAAAACCCCTATGGGTAGATAAACGACCTTCTTGCCGGAGGCACGCGCAGCCAACGACCACATTCAGCGCACACCGGGTTTCAGGTCAAGGTGACCAAGTACTAGTAATAGTAGTCGCAGGATGCATGGCGGAAGTACATTCATTACTGCCCTATGGGGCAACAAACAGGCGCGTGGTAGGACAGCTGCACAAACCGCCACGGCGAAATCTGGTCAGATGCCAGTTCCCTCGGCTTCAGCCATGGATTGCCGGCGAACAGTCGCCATTCTTTGGACGATGGTGGCAAAGCTGGCCAGTGCCAGCAGGACAAGGGTCGCGAAAAGCACCACGCGGGGAAGACCCAGTCCGGTAAGGCCGGTTATCAGAAGGACCGACGCCAAGCGCTCCGCACGCTCGGCAATGCCTACGCTTGCGTGGTAGCCAAGTGATTCCGCCTTGGCCCTTGCATAGGAAACGACCATCCCCAGGACCAGGCAAACGACGGCCGCGGTTCCGATCGCAGCATCGCGACCCCCTGTGAAAAACCAGATGGTGAGGCCGGCAAAGATGGCACCATCGGCCAAACGGTCCAAGGTTGAGTCAAGAAAGTTTCCCCAACCTCCGCTGCGACCCTGCAGGCGTGCCATGATGCCGTCAACCACATCGGAAAAGGCGAAGAGCGCCACAATGACCGAACCCCACCACAAGTGGCCCAGCGGGTACAGGATGAGACCGCCGAGCACCACTCCGGCAGTGCCTGCAATAGTGACGGCGTCAGGAGAGACGCCCAACCGCAGGAGCCAACGCGCCAGCGGGGTAAACAATGAAGTGAAGAAACCGCGCGCATGCCTATTGAGCATTCGACTCCCCTGGCCAGGCTTCAGCCACGAGTTTGCGGACCTCATCCAGGGTCTGCGTGATGGCTTTGGTCTGGGCAATGATGGGGAAGAAGTTTCCGTCTCCACCCCACCGTGGAACCACATGCTGGTGGAGGTGCGCGGCGATGCCTGCCCCACCGGTGACGCCTTGGTTCATCCCAAGGTTGAAGCCGCTGGGGTTGGAGACCTTGCGCAGGACCCTCATGGCGGTTTGCGTCAGGTCAGCGAACTCGGCCGTCTCCTCAACCGTGATGTCCGTGTAGTCGGGCACGTGCCGGTAGGGGCAGATCAGCAGATGGCCCGGGTTGTAGGGGAAAAGATTGAGCACCACGTAGCACGTCTTTCCCCGATGGACGATCAAGGATTCCTCGTCCGAGCGGGTGGGACCTACACAGAACGGGCAGTCGTCCTTGTTCTTGAACTGATCCTGCCCGCCCTTGATGTAGGCCATGCGGTGCGGAGTCCACAGGCGCTGAAACGCATCCGGAACGCCTGCAAGTCCGAAGTCATCGGTTACATCTGCATCGCCCGGGAAGTCAGCTGCCGCGCCTGTGTTCTCCTGCACCGTCACTGTATCCGTTCCGTCAGCTCTCGCGGTTCTTTACGGCGTCGACAATCCTGCGGACCGCCTCTTCCACGGGGACGCCGTTATCCTGGCTGCCATCCCGGAACCGGAAGGACACCGCGCCAGCTTCGGCGTCTTCGCCTCCGGCAATGAGCACAAAGGGAATCTTGTCCTTGCTGGCTGTGCGGATTTTCTTCGGGAAGCGATCCGAGGAGATGTCCACCTCGGCGCGGATACCTGCAGCCTTCAGCTGCCCCACGACGTCGAACATGTAGTCGTTGAACGCTTCGGCAACGGGAATGCCCACCACCTGGACCGGTGACAGCCAGGCCGGGAATGCTCCGGCGTAGTGCTCGGTGAGGACACCCATGAAGCGTTCAACAGAGCCGAAGAGGGCGCGGTGGATCATGACGGGGCGCTGACGCGTTCCGTCGGCAGCCTGGTACTCCAGTTCGAAGCGCTCGGGCAGGTTGAAGTCCAGCTGGATGGTGGACATCTGCCAGGTGCGGCCCAGGGCATCCTTCGCCTGGACGGAGATCTTGGGGCCGTAGAAGGCAGCTCCGCCCGGGTCAGGAACCAGCTCAAGTCCGGAGGCCTCTGCCACCTCCGCCAATGTGCGTGTGGCTTCTTCCCACGTGGCGTCGTCCCCAACGAACTTTTCTTCGTTCTTGGTGGAGAGTTCCAGGTAGAAATCGTCCAGGCCGTAGTCCTTGAGGAGACCGAGGACGAAGTTCAACGTGGTGGTGAGCTCGTCCTTCATCTGCTCGCGGGTGCAGTAGATGTGGGCATCGTCCTGTGTCATGCCGCGCACGCGGGTCAGTCCGTGCACAACGCCGGACTTCTCGTAGCGGTACACCGAGCCGAATTCGAACAGGCGCAACGGCAGTTCACGGTACGAGCGGCCGCGCGAACGGAAGATCAGGTTGTGCATGGGGCAGTTCATCGGCTTCAGGTAGTAATCCTGGGCCGGCTTGCGCACAGTGCCGTCCGGGTTGAGCTCGGCGTCCACCTGCATCGCCGGGAACATGCCGTCCTTGTACCAATCAAGGTGGCCGGAGACCTCGTACAGGTGCCCCTTGGTGATGTGCGGAGTGTAGACGAACTCGTAGCCGGCATCCACGTGGCGCTTGCGCGAGTAGTCCTCCATCTCCTTGCGGATGATGCCGCCCTTGGGGTGGAAGACCGGCAGGCCGGAGCCAAGCTCATCCGGGAAGGAGAAGAGGTCCAGCTCGACGCCAAGCTTGCGGTGGTCGCGGCGTTCCGCTTCGGCGATGCGCTCCTGGTAGGCCTTGAGGGCTTCCTTGGTGGGCCAAGCCGTTCCATAGATGCGCTGCAGCTGCTGGTTGTTCTGGTTGCCCAGCCAGTAGGCAGACGACGAACGCGTCAGCGCGAAGGCGTTGGAGATGATCTTGGTGTTGGGCAGGTGGGGGCCGCGGCAAAGATCGCACCATACGCTGTCTCCGCTTTTGCGGTCGACGTTGTCGTAGATGGTGATGTCGCCGGCGCCCACCTCGACGTTGACGCCTTCCGCGGCGTCCGTGGCATCGTTTTTCTTGCCGAGCAACTCAAGCTTGTAGGGCTCGTTGGCCATGGCTTGGCGGGCTTCTTCTTCGGTGACCACGCGACGGACAAACTTCTGGTTCTGGTTGATGATCTTTTGCATCATCTTTTCCAGCTGGCGCAGGTCTTCCGGGGTGAACGGCTCAGCGACGTCGAAGTCGAAGTAGAAACCGTCGGTGATGTAGGGACCGATGCCAAGTTTTGCGTCCGGGCGCAGCTGCTGCACGGCCTGGGCCATGACGTGGGCCGTGGAGTGGCGGAGGACATTGAGTCCGTCCGGCGATTCAATCGTGACGCCCTCGACGTTCGCACCGTCGGAAAGGGGCTGGTCAAGGTCCTTGAGCACACCGTCAACACGGGCTACAACGACGTCGCGGCGCTCGAAGAAGAGTTCCGCGCCGGTAGTCCCTTCCGTCACCTTGGTCTCTTCGCCATCGACGATGAGGGTGATCTGTTGGGCATCTGACACGGGTGTCTCCTATTCATAGTGAAGGCTTCATAGCTTGTGGCGTACGGGGACCACAGCCAGCCATCGTCAATCGTATCCGCTTCGGCTAGGGCGGCCAAAGCAGCGCGCCGGGGCCGTGATCCGGGGAGGTTCAGCTTCCCAGACCAGTGATGGCAAGGTTCCTTGAGATGCCATCCAGTGGCCCACGGTGCGTGTATTCGGCAGGTGGCTGCTCATCGCTACGCAGGATTTCCGGGTACGGCAAGGTTTCCGGCCTGCCAAGGTCCCAGGCCTTGCTCGCACTCAGGCTGATGCCTTTGGGGCCGGTCCGCCTGGTTGTTCCACGGATCAACAGCAGGCGTGTTCCGAACAGCAATGGCCCCGATTCTTCCTGGGCTTCGTGGAAGAAGACCGAATCAACGCATCCAGTGCCGTCATCGATGCTGATGAAGACAACACGCCTTCCTCCCCGCATGGGTGGGGTCTGTGTTGCTATGCGGACACCGGCAACCAGTACTTCTGTTCCGTTACGCAGGCCCAGGAGTTTGTCGGCGGTTGTCACACCCAATTTATCCAAGAGCGGGCGGTGGCTTTCCATCAGGTGTTCACTGACATCAACGGCCATCAGATCAAGTTCCGCCCTGACATTCTCGACCATGGTTGGCTCAGGAAGTTCCGGGGCGATGTTCCTCAGCTCAACATCCCCCAGGGCGAATGACAATTGCCCATCGATGACGCCGTTCTGCTTCTTGGAGGGACTGCTTTGCAGAGCCTGGAGATGCTGCACCAGATCGGCCCGGTTGGCAGTTCCCCCCGAGTCTTTATGAAGGGCATCGAAGGCGCCGAGTTGAGCCAGTCTTTTGATGTTTGGCTTGCTCACCCTCGCCCGGGTGCGCAGGTCGGCCAAGGAATCGAAGGGTTGACCGGCCACGACTCTTTTCAGTTCAGCCCCCGAGAACCCATAGATCCCTGAAAGGCTCAAACGGATTCCGAGTTTTCCGCTATCAGGCCCTTCGAGGATCTTCTCCACCCTGTATTCAGCCTGGCTTCGGTTGATGTCCAACGGCAGGATGGGAATGCCAAGACGACGTGCTTCAGCGACCAACAAGCGCTTTGGGTACATCCCGGGATCGTGTTCCCAGAGCCCGGCCAGGAAGGCTTCGGGATGGTGGGCTTTAAGCCACGCCGATTGGTAGGTAGGTACAGCAAAGGCAGCTCCATGGGCTTTGCAGAAGCCGAAGCTTCCGAAGGCCTTTAACGTTCCCCAAACCTTGTCCACGACCTCAGGCGTGTAATTCCTGATGGCCTCACGACGGAAATAGCTCTCCACTTCAGGTTCCCGGATTTCATCGCCAAGGGCCCTGCGGAATTCATCGGCCCTGGCCAACCCGCACCCTGTCATGACATCGAAGGTCTTGAGGATCTGCTCGTGGAAAACTGTCACCCCGTGCGTTTCCTGCAGTACGGGTTTGAGATCCGGATGGGGGTACACCTCCGGTGCGAATCCATGCCTGTGCTCAAGAAAGGGCCGCACCATGTCCGATTTCATCGGTCCGGGACGGAACAACGAAATGTCGATGATGAGGTCGTTGAATTCGCGGGGTGCCATTTTTCCTATGAGCTCCCGTTGACCTGGCGACTCGATCTGGAAGCACCCCAGGGTGTGGGTGCTTCGAATCAGGTCGAAGGTGGGTTCGTCGTCGAAGGGGACGTCGTTGAGCTCAATCCGGCCGTCTTCGCCGATGTAGTCAGGTCCTGTTCCTTCAGGTCCCACAGGGTGGTTTCCCGCTGCAACCACCTCTTCCTTGGAAGGATGGAGCCGGATCACCTCGCGCACCGCGAAGGCCATGGCACTTTGCATTCTTACACCCAGGACATCCAGCTTGAGCATGCCCATGGGATCCATGTCATGTTTGTCGAACTGGCTCATGGGCAGGCCCAGGCCGCTGGGCTGGACAGGGGTCCGGTCAAGGAGTGTCGCATCCCCCAGAATCACTCCACAAGGGTGCATGGAAATATGCCGGGGCAAGCGGTCAAGTCTTTCTGTGAGATCCACCAGGAGATCAAGCTGCTGATTTTCTTCCATGCCGCCGCGCTCAACCCGGCCGGCAAAGTCGCGGAGCTCGGGCTTCTCCACCAGCGCTTCGCGGAATTTTCTTGCCGAGAACCTCCAGAGCTGCTTGGCGATATCCCCGACCTCGCCCTCATCCATTCCCAGCGCCATCCCAGCGTCCCTGACCGCACCGCGGGCCCTGTAGCCGTTTTGCATGCTCATGAGCGTGACCCGTTCAGCCCCGAACCGGTCGAAGATCTTTCGGTAGACGTTGTGCCGTTCAGCGCTTTCGACGTCGATATCAATATCCGGCAGGGTGGAGCGGCGTCCGGAGAGAAACCGTTCAAAAATGAGATCGTGGCGGATGGGATCAACCTGGCTGATGTCGATCAGGTAGTTGACCAGGCTGGAGGCACCTGATCCCCGGGCAGCAACCCTGACCCCCATATCGAGGATCATCCGCGAAACCTCGGCAACAGTGAGGAAGTAGGAGCCAAAACCCAGCCCGGCGATGATCCCCAGCTCGTGCTCCAGCCGCGAGCGCACCCGCCTTTCCGCATCACCGCTGATACCTGGGAACCTTCGGGTGATACCGGCTTCACAGCGTTGGGTCAGTTCCAGCATGGGGTCGTTGTCGATGCCGATGATGGATGCCTCCGGTACCACGGGTTTTTTCCACCCCATGTCAAGGATGGGGTCTGCGCGGCATTTATCGGCGAGCGCTTCTGTGTTGGCGAGCAGTTTGCTGAGCCCGGATTGCCCCAACCCGGCGGCGTTCATGATTTCCTTGCCGAGCTGGAGCATGTGGCGGGGGCTCTTCAACCAGCCCTGTCCTGTGGGTTGAAGTTGCCCTGTGGGTTGAAGATGCCCTGCAGCGTGGAGCATGGGCTCTGTGGAGAGCTCGGGGAGGGACTTCAAGGTGCGCGCCGAGTCCAGGACATCAGCGGTTGCTGCACCGTCCTGGGCACAATAACGGACTGCGTTGGCCAGGACGGCGGGGACATTGTGTTCGAGGGCGAGTTTGAGCATGCGCACGGCATGGGCCGTACTGAGCGGCGCCCCGGGTGCGCTGAGGTGCGAGACGATCTCGGCAACCAGCGTTCCCGGTGGCATGGCGTCGATCCATTGTTTGAAAAGGGTCCGTGGCCTGAGGTATTTGCGTCCGCCCATGGCCCGTCCGACATCCGAGTCGGGTCCGATCAGTACGGTCAGCACGGGCTTGAGTGTTGTGGGGTCCAATGTCCTGGAAGCAAGTTCAGCGCGGGTTACTGCAACGGGGACTGCTCCCCCGGCTTTGCCCGAGGTGCGGGCATGGGCATCGGATACCAGGCGGCAGAGTGCACGGTAACCGGCGCCGTTGTTGTGTCCATGGGCCAGTACGACGACGCGGCCCGCTACTTGGGTGCGGTGGTCGCCGTCGTCGTCGAAAACTGCCAGGTCCACCCCGACGATGGGATCGATGCCTGCGTCCATGCAGGCTTTGAGGTGTTTGACTGTGCCGTAGAGTCCGTCCCGGTCTGTGCAGGCGAGCGCCGTAGCTCCGTCGGCTGCTGCGGTTTGGGCGAGTTCGTCGGGCCAGGAGACGCCATAGTGTGCGCTGAAGGCCGTGGAGACGTGCAGATGGGTGAAGCTCAACAGTTCACGCTGCTTCGTCGGGTTCCACGGCGCGGGCTGGTGCGGCGTCATGGATTCGAAGGAGTCGCCAGCGGCCGCTGCCTAGGTGCCGGACAAGGTCCAAGGTGATGGTGTGGTTGTCCTTTTGTCCGGTTTCCAGGGGTTGAAGCTGGACGCGCCAGATTTCGTGGTCAACCAGGCCTGCGCCGGCGCCGATGGGTGCGCGGTGTTCTTCGACCCACCATTGGCGGCGTTCGAACCACCGGACCGGCTCGTTGGTGACGGTGTACAGGGTCCCTTTCCATTGGACTTCCTGCGGCTGGCCTGTTTCTGAGCAGTTGACTGCAACGGACTCGCTGAACAGCCCCATCCCACACCTCACTACGCCGGTTCAATTCATTCGAAAGTATGTTCGAATATTTCCAGTTTACGCCGACGAGAGAACAAAACCTACTTCGGTGTTCAGCCCCGCACTGAAGCCTTTGCCACACGTTTACCAACCCGCTTCAGCAACCCGTCGCGCCACGGCTGCATCCCTTGCGCCAGGGCGACGTTTCCCATGAGCGATGAGGCGAGCCTCAGCTGCTGGGTGCGAAGTACGCGCTTCCTGTTGTAGGCCCTGAGGGCTTCTTTTTTGGGAAGTTCGTTCAGGAGTGCTCCCAGGGTTACGGCGTCGATCAGCGCTTCGCAAGCACCCCGACCAAGGTTCGGCGTCATGGCGTGGCACGCATCCCCCACGAGCACCACATTTTCCCGTGTGTACCGGCTCATCGGCGGTGTCGTCCAGATGCGTTGTGCCAGGGAATTGCCAGGGGTCGCCTGGTTCAGAACATCCCTGACGGCGTCCGAGTAGTTGATGTACCTGCCCCGGGTGATCTCAAGTGCTTCCTGGACGTCTACCTTCTCCGGTCCAAGGTCGGAACGAAATGAGGCGTACCAGTTGGTTCCGCCTACGGCCGGGGCCAGTCCAAAGATCTCTCCCTTGCCCCAGTATTCGCCAACGTCCCCGGAGGCGGGCGTACTGGGAACAACTCCCCTGACAGCCAGGAAAGGGGTGGGCCGCGCCGCACTCCGCCGGCCCCAGTGGCTTCGTCGGACGATACTGTTGACCCCGTCCGCCCCCACGGTCAACCAGGCATTGCCGGGAGTAATTTCGGCCCTTCGGTAAACACGTTCCACGGCGGCCGGCACCGCAGAATCGAGCAACTTAAGGAGCTCGGGTCTGGCTATGCCAACTACCCCTTCCCCTTCGATGGCCAGCAGGGCTTCACCCGTGGGGTCGCGCAGGGCTCCTGCGGTGATGATGGACCCACGGCTTCGAACGGCACCGAGGATCCCGATGTCAGACAAAGCACGTTGGGCCTCGCCCCACATGGCCAATGTTGTTCCCACGGCGGGCAGCTCGGGCCTCTGTTCGTACACGGTGACCTCAAACGCGCCCGGGTCGAGCCGTGCTGCGAGCGCCAAGCCAGCTATTCCACCGCCAATGATGTCCACTTTTTTCATGCGCACACTCTACTACTACATTTGTAGTAGAGATAGGTCCGGGAGCTAGACTTTCGCCATGCCCGACCGCCGAACCCAGTTAGCAGATGCAGCGCTCGCCGTCGTTGCCGCCCAGGGCCTGAAGGGCCTCACCCACCGTGCCGTGGACGCACAGGCCGGAGTCGCCGTCGGGACAACGTCGAACTACTTCCGTAACCGCGCCACCTTGGTGGCTGCCGCCGTCGACCGTGTTGAAGAGCTGGACAGCCTCCTGCTGCAGCAGGGCGCAAGGGAACGCCCGACGTCGGTCGCAGCAGTAGCAGAGCAGGTGGCCGGAGCAGTCATGGGACTCGCGCAGGAAAACGCAGGACTGACGAGGGCACGCTTCGTTTTCGCGCTGGACCAGCCGGAGGTAGTGGCGGCCGGACACGAGCGGCTGGTATCGGCGTTGGCACAGCTGCTCGAGGCCATGGGGGTGACGGAACCGAGGGCGCGGGCAGAAGCGGTTTCCGATTACAGCGACGGCCTGGTCCTGCACCTGCTGACCTCGAGGAAGGGCCAGGGCATCAGCAAGGAAAGGGTGGCGGAAAACATCCAGCGGCTCTTGGAGGCTTGAGCAAAGGATCACCTGCAGGGGTGGACGGCAGCGGGTCCGCAGAGCAGGATTGTGCCATGAGTACCAATGAGGCATTCCTGAAGCAGGTCAACATCTCAGCCGCTGATGACAACCTGGTGGCGAGGTTCGAAATTGACGGCAACATCCCAGGCTCCGGCGCTTATGTCGTGGGCCTTGTTGCTGCCAGTGAAGACTACTCCTCGCAGCGAAGGCTCGGCATCGAGTTCATGAACGGCGAGGCGATCTCGTTCTACTCCTTCAACCATTCCCTCAGCGCGGAGGAAAACTACGACATCAAAGGCGTAGAGCACTCGGGCAACGTCATCACCGGGAACTTTCCCATGTCCGCCATCCACGGACTCAGCAAAGGCCACGTGATGACGGCGTTCAGTGAAGCTGATGGCCGTGAGTTCCAATCCGGCGTGCCCGTCAACGAAGCCCTCTGAGGCCTGGAAATCCTCTGAAGCCTAGAACAGGCCCTCCACGGGTTCGATAAGCTCCGGAGAGTTGTTGCGGACATTCCCGACGGCGGCCCCCACCGGGTCCAACGTCCAATCGGCAGCTGCGTCGTGCGCCCTTGAACGGACCATGTCCACGAGCCCTGCGGCATCCTTTTCCCGCGGATCAAGCCACGCTTCCATCGTCTCCGTACTCATGGGCAGTGGAACGCGATCATGAAGGGATGTCAACTCATCGAACACCGAGGCACTGCGCCGTGTCCGTGCTGAGTCCGCCGTCGGGGTATCCGCGGTCAAAATGGACATCGACAGCAACCAACGGGCGGGATCGTCAGGGGACGCACTCTGGTCCCGCCACCACTCATACAAACCCGCGAACACCAAGCCGTGTCCGTCGACGGGATGGACATAGTAGGGCTGCTTGTTCTTGCCCTCGCCCTTCTTCCACTCGTAATAGCCATCGGCTGGCACCGCGCACCGCCGGGCTACGGCAGCCTTCTTGAAGGAAGGTTTCTCCAGAAGTGTTTCACTGCGCGCGTTGATCAAGCGGGCGCCACCTTTGGGATCCTTGGCCCAGGAGGGCACCAATCCCCACTTGGCCACGTGAAGCTGCCTCTTGACGTCGTCATCGACCAACCGTTCCAGCACGATCGGGACCGCATCCGTCGGGGCAACGTTCCACGACTTCTCCAAGGCAATCTCGTTCTCAAGCTCAGCGTCAAAATCGGCGAGCAAATCTCCCACCGCACGGGCCATAACGTAACGTCCACACATGGCAACAGTCTGCCCTTTCCCCCGAATTCACACCAGCGCAACCGTGTGACGTAACGCGGGTCGGCGGCCACACGGGAATTATTCTGCGCCGGGTTACCGTTATGAGGAACGAAACACCCCGCGCAAACAACAACTGAGGAGAGCTCTGTGGACTTCACTCCCGACTCCGGCACCATCACCATGTTCTCGACCACCTGGTGCGGTTACTGCAACCGCCTGAAGAAGCAGCTCGATGCCAAGGGCATCGGCTACACCGAGATCAACATCGAAGAAGTGGATGGCACGGCCGAGCTCGTCGAGCAGCTCAACGGAGGCAACCGCACCGTACCCACCGTGCTCTTCCCGGATGGCACGGCTGCCACCAACCCCTCAGCATCCGAGGTCGAGAGCCGTCTGGCTGCCTAAAGTGCTGACGTAACCCGCGCAGGGCCCGCACGGAACAAACCACGTACTGTCTCTCACCTGTGATAGACAGAATGGGAATCCGTAGCGGGCCCTGCTGCATTAACCGTGCACCAACCGGGCCTGCCCTCCGCGAGTCCGAAGGGAACCACACCAATGGTCCACGCAGTCAAAGGCGTCGTCGTCCGCTCCAAAGGCGCACCAGCAACCCTCGAAACCGTCCTTGTTCCCGAACCCGGCCCAGGCGAGGCTTTGGTGGACATCCTCACCAGCGGCGTCTGCCACACCGACCTCCATTACAAGCTCGGAGGCATCAGCGACGACTTCCCGTTCCTGCTCGGCCACGAAGCTACCGGCGTCGTCAGCGCAGTGGGTCCCGACGTCACCGATGTTGCCCCCGGCGACCGCGTCGTCCTGAACTGGCGCGCTGTCTGCGGCAACTGCCGCGCCTGTAAGCGCGGCGAACCCCAGTACTGCTTCAACACCCACAACGCCACCCAGAAAATGACCCTTGAGGACGGCACGGAACTGTCCCCGGCGCTGGGCATCGGCGCTTTCATCGAAAAGACCCTCGTCGCAGCCGGACAATGCACCAAGGTCGACCCCGAAGCCGATGCCGCCGCCGTCGGCCTGCTCGGCTGCGGTGTCATGGCGGGCCTCGGCGCCGCACTGAACACCGGAGGCGTCAAGCGTGGCGACTCAGTAGCAGTCATCGGCTGCGGAGGCGTGGGCGTGGCGGCCATTGCCGGCGCTGCGCTCGCCGGGGCCACCACCATCATCGCCGTCGACATCGACGCCAAGAAGCTCGAACGCGCCAAGGACCTCGGCGCAACGCACACGGTTGATTCCTCCGCAGGCGATCCTGTCGAAGAAATCCGTGCGCTCACCGGCGGCTTTGGCGCAGACGTGGTGATTGACGCCGTCGGGCGCCCCGAAACGTACAAGCAGGCCTTCTACGCCCGCGACCTCGCAGGTACCGTGGTCCTCGTCGGCGTTCCCACGCCGGAGATGACGCTGGAACTGCCCTTGCTGGACGTGTTCGGCCGCGGCGGCTCCCTCAAATCGTCCTGGTACGGCGACTGCCTGCCCTCCCGCGATTTCCCCATGCTGGTGGACCTCTACAAGCAGGGCAAGCTGGACCTGGACGCCTTTGTCACCGAGCGGATCTCCATCGACCAGGTTGAAGAGGCATTCGACAAGATGCACCACGGCGCTGTCCTGCGATCGGTGGTTGAGCTGTGAGCGCCGCCAACCTCACGATTGAAAATGTTGTCACGTCCGGGACGTTTTCGCTGGACGGCGGCACTTGGGACGTGGACAACAACGTCTGGATCATTGGGGACGATTCCGAGTGCATCGTCATAGACCCCGCCCACAACCCCGCAGCGGTTGTGGACGCCGTCAACGGCCGGACCGTCAAAGCCATCCTGCTCACCCACGGCCACGATGACCACATCCGGTACGCCGGCGAGTTCCGCGAACTCGTCAAGGCACCGGTCTACCTGCACAAGGAAGACTGGATGCTGTGGCATGCCGTCTTCCCGGGGGTCGATCCTGACAACTCGATCTCGGACGGAGACACGTTCGAAGTCGCCGGAGGAATCCTCACAGCCGTGCACACGCCTGGGCATTCGCCGGGATCCGTGTCGTTCCTCCTGCCCAGTGAAGGCACCCTCTTCAGCGGGGATACGCTCTTCCACGGCGGCCCCGGAGCAACGGGGCGTTCCTACAGCGACTTCCCCACCATCATCGAGTCCATCAAGACCAAACTCCTGACTCTGCCGGAGGAGACTGTGGTACGCACCGGCCACGGAGACAGCACCACGATCGGCGCGGAGAAGCCGCAGCTCGATGAGTGGATAGCACGCGGCCACTGAGCGGGGCGCGCAGCAGTCCACAAACCAAAACAGCCACCGCCCACAACGTCAGGGCGGTGGCTGTTTGGCTTGGCAGCACCCCAAGAAGCGGCGGTGATCAGCCCAGAAGGGTGCTGAAGTCGCCGTCGACGACGTCCGCATAGCCGCGGTAAGCGTCCACCACCGCCGCCTCCACAGCGGCTACGTCAACGTGGGGCAGCAAGTCGTTGGCGGCACCTGCGGTCGCCGGATCCCAGTCCAGGCCCAGCGCCTCATAGCTGGCCGTCAAGACATCGCGGATGGGACCGGAATTCTCCACCACCACCACGGAACTGAACAACCAGGCACCGGAGACGACGCGTTGGGCAGTGCCGATCAGTTTGATCCTGTGCGCGGGAAAATCAGGATCCTCGCCGTGGACGCTGAACTCGCCGGGGCAGTACTCCCCCGGGATCTCGCCGACGGCGGCATGTACGCCGACACTGCGAAGCGCACCGGCCAGCAGCTCGCCGAAGTCGGAGAAACGCGCCTTTGCGCGGACAATGGCGTCGGGGTGCGGCTCGATGTGGTCAATCACCAGCGTCCCTTGGTGATAGGCAGCTGCCCTGCCCCCGGCCTTGCGGACCAGCGGCTCAAAGCCACGTTCCCTGCACGCCTCTTCGGCAGCAGCGAAGCCTGGCAGGTTTGCATCCCGCTGGCCGAAAGCAACAGTGGGTTGCGGCCGGTACAAACGAAGCGAGGGCCCCAACTGGCCGCCGCGGGCACGCTTGAGCAGCTCCAGGGCAAAGTCGAGGTCGCCTGCAGCGCCAAAGGACTCCTGCTGCCGGTAGACGGTGAGCTGCTTGCCGGAGACTGCGGCTTCGCGCATCAGCTCTTCCTCAACGTCAGGATCTGCTCTGCCCTGCCGAACGGCCCATCAATGTCGTGCAACACTGTCGACGTCAAACCAATGCCATCGGCACCGAAAGAGACCTTATTGTCCAGTCCAAGCCATTCGCCCGCCGGTGCGCGGTACATGTGGATCTGCAGGTCGACGTTCGGGAAGATGTAGCTGTCTTTGCCCGGAGGGACACGAGCGGCGATGCCGTTGGCCGTGTCCACGAGGCCCATCAACCGCGCAAGGTCAGTGCTGTCTGCCCGATTCGTCAGGGGGTGCGAGGTCCGGATCCACACTCTGCCCGACCCCGGGCGGTGCCCTTCGGCGATGCGCATCTCCAGGGAGCGGATGTATCCGCCCGGCCAAACACTGGCCCCGTCCCAAGGCTTGCATTCATCAGGTGCGGGCATCGGTTCGTCCTCGACCGCGGCCACAGCACTGGTATCGCTCGTGATCATGCGCCAGGCGGCGGCCCGGATGGCTACGCGCCCTCCGGCGGAAAGCTCGGCCTGGATCAGTTCAATGGTCTTCCCCGGCCTCAACGTCGAGGTGGTGATCTGAAATTCTCCGCCGGGGATCAGACCAAGGATTTCGTAGCTGATCCGGGCAAGCCGGACATCATCCCTGGGCTCATGCCGCACAAGGGCATCGGCGAGGATTCCCGAGGCCGGCGCCATGTGTTGTTCGTGAGGATTCCAAGCGCCTTGGGCATGAATCGTGGAACGGAAACGGCCGCCGCCCAACGATTCGTAATAGAAAACGCCGTCCGCCAGTTCCGGTAATGCAGTAGTCAACCCGAGCCTTTCGCCGATGCAGCAGTAGAACTCAGACCACTGTATCCGCTGATTTGCCTGCCGCCCGACGCTTGCGGATCACAACAATCCAGACAACCAAGGCAGCCGCCACGGCGATGCCCACCGCGGCCCCAACCGGCGACCCCGCGGCAACCGCCAGCCAGGCCTCCAAGGCCGCAAGTCCGATGGTGGCGTACAGGAGCGCCCAAACGACGGACCCGATAATGGCCGCGGGGAGATATCTCCGAAGGGGCATGCGCGCGGCGCCGGCGGCCAGATTGATCGCGGTCTGGAGGCCGATGGTGAGGAAGGAAAGAACGACGGCGTACGGCCCCCACCGCTGAATGAGGGCTTGGGCCCGGGCTGCTTTGGGGCGTTGGAGCGAGGTCCCGTAACGGGTGTGCGCGAATCCGGCGACAGCACCACGGCCGATCCAGTACGTGACATTGACGCGGATCATGACAATGGCGAAGAGCGCTGCAAGGGCAACGCCGAAGGGCAAACTCATGATCTGGTCCACCCGACTTAGGCTACCCTAAGCCAACGTTCCACGAAGATTCGCTCCCGGCAACGGCTGAGGGTGGACCCTAGGATGGGTTCATGGATCTCAGCGAGGCCGCCCAGGAGCTGTACGCAGTACTGCCGCGCGACTTCACCTCCGAGCGGACATCCTTGGTGCGCGCGGCCAAGGAATCCGGCCAGAAGGAGCTTGCCCAGGAGATCGGCCGCCTCCCCAAGCCAGCCGCAGGGGCCTGGGCCATCAACATGCTCGCAGTCCACAAGCCCGAGGTGATTGACGGCGTCGTGCGTTTTGGCGCGTCGCTCCGAAGCGCCCAGGAAGAGTCGGACGCTGAAGCTTTCCGGGAACTGAGCCAGCAACGGCAGAGCCAACTGACGGCGGCCGTTCACGCCGCCAAGGACCTTGCCGAAGAGCTTGGCGCGCCCCTGAGCGCCGCGGCGGCATCTGACGCGGAACAAACCCTGCGGGCCGCCATGGCCGACGCCGGAGCAGCGCGGGCAGTGGCGACCGGACGACTGGTGCGGGGGCTGAGCGGGAGCGGCTTCGAATCTGTCGACATCACCGACGCCGTCGCGGCAGCTGGAACAGAGGATGCGGTTGGCGTTGAGGAGCGCAACCCCGCTCCGGCCACAACGCGAAGGACGAGAGCCGCAGCCGGCGAAGAAAAGCCGGACTCCACGGCTCGTTCAAAGAACAGCCCGCCGACTAAAACAAAAGACCCCAAGGAACAGGCCACGTCGCTGGCCGAACGCCGTGCCGCAAAGCGGCAGGCTGCGTTGCAGGAAGCACAGGACGAGTTCGACGCAGCGGACCGCGAGGCCCGGCAAGCAGAAAATCAGGCATCCTCGGCCTGGGATGTCGTCAATGAGCTCGCCCGCCGTCGCTCGGATGTCGAGTCTGAAATTTCCGAGGTGAAGAAGAAGCTGGCCTCCCTGGAGGCCGATCTCATTGGCATTACGCGGGATGCCGAATCCGCCGAATCCGACAAGAAACTTGCAGTCAGGACAGCCACGCAGCTCCGGCGCAGTGCTGACCAAGCACAACGCCGCGTCGACAGGCTCCGCTAGTCCTTCTTTTTGCCCACCGTTTTCTGGAGGTGGTGGGTTGCCGGCCCTTCAAGATATTTGCCCTCCGGCGTGAACCTTGAGCCATGCAGCGGGCAGTCCCATGACTTTTCGGCATCGTTCCATGTCAAGAGTCCGCCCAAGTGCGCGCAGCTGGCCGAGACCCTGCAGACTTTGCCATCGACCGTGGACACCGCTGCGGGTTCGCCCTTGTACAGCCCGACCACGCCGCTGCCTTCCGGTGGACGGGTTTCATCGGTGATCTCCGGGTTGCTCCTGACTTTGGCCTTGTCCTCAATCATCCGCTTGGTGGTACTGGCGTTGAGCCGGACAGCCTGCAGGGCACCCTGGGGAGAAGTGACCCTGTGATGGATGATTCTGGCCCAGTCGGACTGGCCGCCCAGGATGTCCGAGGTGATGGACAAGGCAGCGGCGACGCCGTTGCTCATCCCCCATTTGTTGTAGCCGGTGCCGAAGAAGATCCTGCCGTGGCCCCGGGGGAGTTTGCCGAAGAACGGCATGAGGTTGGTTGCCTGGTAGTCCTGCGCTGACCAGGTGTGTGTCACTTCCGCGCCTGGATAGTGCTTGTTGGCCCACCCCAAAAGGTCGTTCAGGTGCTGTTGCGGCGATGCGGCCCGGCCACCGGTGTGACCGTAGCCGCCCACCAGCAGCAGCTCGCCTTCAGCCGTGGGGTGCGTGCGCTGCGACCTGGTAGGAGCGTCAATGGACAAGTACATGGCTTGGGGAAGTTGTGCCCCTGGCGACGGGCGCAGTGCGGCAGCGTAGGAACGGTTGGGTTCCAGCTTGGCGAAGTACAGGCCGCGGTCGAGGATGGGAGTGCCCGTGGCTATCACCACGGTGTCGGCAGTGAACGTTCCCTTGCGGGTGGACACTTCCACCGGCAGTTCGGAGCCGACGTTCTGCACCTGCACATCTTCGACTACCAGGCCGCCATGTTCCCGGATGTCCGCTGCGAGGGTGTCCAGGACCTCCATCGGGTGAATCTGCGCCTGATCCTCCAGTTCCAGCGCCTCAATCACCGGAAACGGAAGCCCGGGGTCGCGGCTGAAGTGGACGTCCAAACCTGCGTCCCTCGATACCGCGGCCTCCTTGCGGAGCCGCTGCGCGCCGTCGTCCGTCGTGGCGAGAGTGACCGCAGTCCGACGCTGGAACGGAACGCCCTGCTGTTCCAGATACTGCGTCAGCCAGGCTTGGCCTGACTTGTTGGCTTCCACATAGGCCTGCACCACTTTGAGGGAGTACTGCCCGCGGAGGGCGGACAGGGCTCCGCCCTGAAGCAGGCTCAGCTTTCCTGTGGTGTTCCCCGTGGTCACGGCCCCAAGGGTTCGTGCTTCGAAGACCACCACCCGCTGACCGGAGCGCGAGAGCAGCAAGGCAGTCACCATGCCCGTCAGCCCGGCACCCACCACGATGGTGTCGAAGTGCTTGTCCTCAGGGACGGCGTCGGATGTAAAGCGGGATTCCCTGTCCAACCACAGTGATTTCATCGAACGACTCGCCTTTCAATCCACGGGCACGCAGTATGGAAACGCTAGGCCGGTCTGTGGTGCTTATCAAGGGGTGGCGGCACCTGTGGCCAAAGCGGCGGCGTGGCGAAGCTCAGTGTCAGGGTCCGTGGACCACCGTTCCAGCACGCGGTCAGCACGTTCCTTGGCCCGCCCTTCCAGCCGTTCCAGCAAGGGTCGCACGACGTCCGTGGCGAGGGGATCCACCAATTCCCTGGTTCCGGCCTGCCTGATGAAGCCCTCGATGCGCGTGAGGTCCGTGTTGATCAGGACACCGACTTTGGTTTGGAGCAGGACGACGGCGGCCAGCCGCCGCTCGTAGACCGGCTCCTCCCACAGTTCCGAACTCAGTGCGGTGATGTCATCGTGGTCGAGGTTCTTGTGCCGCTTCAGGGCATCGCGCACCGTTCCCCGGACAGCGCCGACGGACGCGCCATAGACCTTCAGTCCCCCACCCAAACGCTCGGAAGCCTCAGCAGCTTTTTCCCAGGTCGATTCCATTTGCAGGGTGTAGTCAACGAATTCAGCAACATCACTCACCCGTCTATTTTGTCAGTGCCCGCCCGTAGCGTAATGGCAACAGCAATCGACAGGAGCATCATGCCATCCAAAGAGCTCGCCACCGAGGCCTCGTTTCCGGGCGTTCCGGCGGCGTCCTCCATGCCTGACTGGTATCCCGCTTTGCTCAACACCGTGGCGCGGGAGGTCCGGGCGGGCAGGACCCGGGCCATGGCAGCGGCCAACTCGGAGCTGCTGAATTCGTACTGGAGCATCGGACGGCAACTGGCCGAGCGTGAATCCGAGCAAGGCTGGGGCGCCAAAGTGGTCACGCGGCTGTCGGCCGACATCCGCACCCGGTTTCCCGAGGCCAAGGGCTTCTCCCCCAGGAACCTGCGGTACATGAAGAGCTTCGCCCAGGCCTGGCCGGACTTTCCAATGTTGCAAGCGCCTCTTGCAACATTGCCCTGGTACCACCAGATCGCCCTTCTCGAAAAGCTCGACGACACCGCCACGCGGCTTTGGTACGCGGCGGCGGCTGCGCAGCATGGATGGTCCCGCAACGTCCTGACACACCAGATCTCCACCCGCCTGCACGAACGCTCCGGGCAGGCGATCACCAACTTCAAGTCCACCATGGTTCCCGCGGACTCTGACCTTGCCCAGCAGGCCACCAAGGACCCCTAT
Organism: Paenarthrobacter sp. AB444; assembly: GCF_028736865.1. NCBI lineage: Bacteria > Bacillati > Actinomycetota > Actinomycetes > Micrococcales > Micrococcaceae > Paenarthrobacter > Paenarthrobacter sp. AB444. The sequence continues at coordinate 18,705 of NZ_JAQZBY010000016.1, forward strand.
GTCTTTGACTTCCTGGCCATGAGCGATCGCCACACAGAACGGGACCTGGAGCTGCAGTTGGTGAAACACGTGGAGAAATTCCTGTTGGAACTGGGCCAGGGTTTCGCCTTTGTCGGCGAACAGGTCCGGCTTGAGATTGCAGGAGATGAGTTTTTCGCCGACTTGCTCTTCTACCACCTGAAGTTGCGCTGCTACATGGTCATCGAGCTGAAAGCCGTGAAGTTCGAGCCAGGCTTCCTTGGCCAGCTGGGTATGTACATGGCTGCCGTCGATGACCTCATGGCCCACCCTGACGACAAACCAACCATCGGCTTGCTGCTGTGCAAGGAGAAGAACAGTGTCGTGGCGGAGTACGCCTTGCGGGGTTTCAATGCACCCGTGGGAATCGCGGAGTGGCGGACCTCGCTGGCAGATTCTTTGCCTGATGAGTTGGTTGCGAGCCTGCCGAGCATCGAGACGCTGGAAGCGGAATTGGCGAGCGAGGCTGCGCGGCTACAGGGTTAGCCCTGCGGCTAATAATGTCGGAGCCTGCTGGCAGAGTAGGAACATGGGACGCAAGCCGGAGAGACGAGTAAGTGCTGAAGCCAGCGCTGCCCTGACGCCGGTTCCTTCTGACCGGGCGCTCCCTGAAGTTCCAGACTCTGCCAGTCCCAGGACCATAAGCAGCGATCTGATTAACCAGCTGCGCGTACTGGAAGATATGAAGTCAGCCATATCGGGGTTGCAGGCCAAGATCACTGTGGCCTTCGACCTTGCCCAGCGCGCTGAGCAGGCCGAGGCGGGGGTGCCGCCTTCCGAACGCGGCAAGGGCGTGGGAGCGCAGGTGGCTCTCGCGCGGCGGGAATCCCCCACCCGTGGCTCCCGGCTGCTGGGGCTGGCGAAGGCATTGGTGACGGAGATGCCACACACCATGGCCGCTGTGGATGCAGGACTGCTGAATGAGTGGCGGGCGACGCTGATCGTCAAGGAAACAGCGTGCCTGTCCGTCGAAGACCGGGCGGCGGTGGATGAAGAACTGGCCCCGGACACCGGAACATTCGACGGCGCCGGGGACAAGTCCATCGTCGCCGCCGCGAAAGCCGCCGCCTACCGCCGTGATCCTCGTTCGGTAACTCAAAGGGCTGCACATGCCGCGAACGAGAGGACCGTAAGTCTCCGCCCGGCACCGGACACCATGACCATCTTGACCGCACTGCTTCCGGCTGCCCAAGGCGTCGCAGCTTACGCGGCGCTCACCCGCGCCGCTGACTCAGCCCGGTCACGTCCCGGAGGTGACGAACGCGGTCGAGGCCAGGTGATGGCCGACACCCTGGTTGAACGGATCACTGGTTCGTCCGCCGGCTATACCGGAATAGACCTGCAACTGGTGATGACAGACCGCACCCTCCTGGCCGGCGACCCGGAGCCGGCGCGACTGACCGGTTGCGGGGTTGTCCCGGCCGAGTGGGCCAGAAACCTTGTGACCAGAACGAAGGCCCACGGCGATCCCGGGAGTGACTTCAACGTTTGGCTTCGCCGCCTCTATACGGCACCCGGAACCGGAGAACTCCTCGCTACGGATTCCCGGTCCCGCTTCTTTCCGCCAGGAATGCGACGCTTCCTCGAAGTACGTGACAACTTGTGCCGCACACCGTACTGCGACGCACCTATCCGTCACATCGACCACATCATCCCCTGGCGCCACGGTGGGCCCACCTCGTTGGAGAACGGCGCTGGGCTCTGCGAAGCCTGCAACCACACTAAGGAGAACCCAGGCTGGACCAGCAGAACAACTCCGGGCAGCAACGACACCCGGGCCATTCATACTTTTGAGGTCCTGACCCCCACCGGGCACAGCTACCGCTCACAGGCTCGTGCCCTGCCGGGACACGTTCCAGCAGTTGTAGATAGCTCCTGAGTTGTCTACTCCCCTACAGGGAAAGCCACTCCTTCACCCACCACGCGGAGGCAGAGTTCTGTTCCGGGTTTAGTAATTGAGGCATTCCAGTGCCGGATGGTGATGATCTCGCCACCACCCGGGTAGCGGTGGCCATTGCCCTGTCCGGCACCATCGTGGGCCGTATAGGCATCGAGCTTGATACGGACCGTCGTTTCAGGGCCGAAGTAGTCTGTGTCAACAACGACGCCGCGGATCGGACCGTCCGGCGCGATCCTGATCTGCTCCGGGCGCAGCATCAGCTGTACCCTGCCCTGGGCCGGCGGGCGCCGTACTGCAATGCCTCCGAGGGAACACGTTGCGAGGGAACCCTCCATCCAGGCGTCAAGAATGACGGCCTCGCCCAGGAACTCCGCTGTCGCCCGGTCGGCCGGGCGGGTATATACGACGAACGGGTTGCCGATTTGAGCCAGCTTCCCGCCACGCATGATGGCTACTTGGTCGGCGAAGGACAACGCCTCGGCCTGGTCATGGGTGACCAGGATGGTGGTCACCCCGGCGGCGTTGAGGACCTTTGCTACGGCCCGACGGGTGGCAACCCTCAAACCGGCGTCAAGAGCAGAGAAGGGTTCATCGAGAAGCATCAGCTCCGGTTCGCGGGCCAACGCCCGGGCCAGGGCGACGCGTTGCTGCTGCCCGCCGGAAAGCTGATGCGGCCGCCGTTTGGCCATGGCCGGGTCCAAGGAGACCATCTCCAACAGCTCTTCCACGCGGGCCTTCACTGCTCGACGACCGCCGTCGAGCTTACCGGCATCCAACCCGAAGGCGACGTTCTGCCCGACCGTGAGGTGCGGAAACAGTGCACCATCCTGTGCGACGTAACCGACCTGGCGTTTGTGCGCGGGAACCTGGACACCGTCACCGGCCACCGGAACGCCGTTCATGCTGATGGACCCGGTGTTCGGGTGTTCGAAGCCGGCGATGAGGCGGAGCAGGGTGGTTTTGCCGGAACCCGACGGCCCGACGATGGCCGTTGTTCCACCACGGGCGACTGAGAGGTTAACTCCCTTGAGAACAGCCTGGGCCCCGAAGTTCTTGGTGACTTCGGAAATGTCCAGGTGCGAGTTCGTGGTCGGCGCCACTGAAGGGGCGACGCGCGGAGAAGGGAGTCTGGAAGGGGCTTGTTCTGTCACTGTCCGGCTACTTTCTTGGACTGTTGGAAAAGCAGGTAGGTCATGGGCGCCGAAAGCACGATCATCAACAAGGCATAGGGGGCGGCCCCGGTGTAGTCGATTTCGCTGCTCTTGCTCCAAAACTCGGTTGCCAAAGTACGGGTGCCGTTCGGGGCCAGGAGCAACGTGGCTGTGAGTTCGTTGACGATCGCAAGGAAAACCAGAGCCGCCCCGCCGGCTGCAGCCGGAGCGGTCAGCCGCAGCGTCACGCGGAAGAATGACACGAAGGGCGTCTTTCCCAAAGATTGCGCGGCCTCGTCGAGTTCCTTGGGGGCTTGGGCCAAGCCCGAACGGAGGTTGACCAACGCCCTCGGAAGGAACAGCAACACGTAGGCAGCAATCAAGACTCCGGCGCTCTGGTAAACGCCGGGCACCGCCCGGATACTGACCGTCACGAAGGCCAGGCCCACCACGATCCCGGGCAGGGAACTCGTAACGTAGTTGGACAGTTCAAGCAGTTTGCTGAACCAACTCGGGTGGCGGACAGCAAGGTAAGCCATGGGGAAAGCCACCACGATGGTTACCGCAGCTCCAACTGCCCCGTAGATGAGTGTCTGAAGGAGTGCAGGCATGAATTCCTCGGCAGCCCAGATCTCAGTCCCACCGGTAATCACCCACTTCAGGACAAACCACAGAGGCAGGCCGAACGCCAAGGCGGTGAGTGCCAAAAGACCTAATTGGGCCGGCAACTGATAGCGTCCCAACGGCAACTGGGTTGTCTTCCCCTGCGCACCTGATCCCACCCGGGCATAGCGCGCCGTGCCGCGGCTCTTCACTTCGGCCAGGAGCAGGAAAAGGCAAAGGATCACCAAGACACTGGCAAGCATATTGCCGGCGGTGCCGTTGAACGTCGACTGGAATTGGACCATGATCGCCGTCGTGAACGTATCGAAGCGGATCATGGCGAAGGCACCGTATTCGGCCAAGAGGTGGAGTCCTACGAGCAAGGCTCCGCCGGTCATCGCGATGCGAAGCTGGGGCAACACCACGCGGAAGAAGACCGCCCACGGGCCCAGGCCAAGGGAGGCTGCGGACTGCTCAATGGCCGGGTCCAAGCGGCCCAGCGTTGCAGCGGCCGGTATGTAAACCAGCGGGAAGTAGGAGAGGGTGGAAATCAGGACCCCGGACCAGAGGCCCTCAAGCGAAGGAACAGCCGAAACCCACGAATAGCTGTTGACAAAGGCTGGAATCGCCAACGGTGCTGCCAGGGCAACGGCCCACCAACGACGCCCTCGGAGGGTTGTCCGCTCAACCAGCCAGGCACCGCCCACGCCCAGCAGCAGGCACAACGGGATGGTGACAAGAGTCAGCAGCACGGTATTGAGCAGAAGCTCGCCAACGCGCGGGCGGACAATAAGTTCGACGGCGGTCTCCCAGCCGGTCGTGACGGTCATGTAGACGACGTAGCCCAGTGGCAGAAGCGAAAACAGGGCGATCAACACTGCCAGCAGGGACACAGTGGAAACGCCGAAAGGCGGGCGGGGGCGCTTGCCCCTGCCCGCCGTCGTCGTGCTTTCCGTGCCTTGTGGTCGGGCAGCCGATAGGTCGGTACTCACAGAACTAGAGGAGTCCTGCCTTGGTCATCAGTTCGGTGACCTTGGCGGAGTTGAGCTTTGCCGGGTCCACGGTAGGAGCCTGCAGTTCCTTGATCGGAACGAGCTTGGCGTTGGCGTCCACCTGCGATGCGATGGCGTACTCGAAGGACGTGCCGTTCTTCAGTACTTCCTGGCCCTTCTTGCCCGTAATGAACTTCAGGAAGGCCTGGGCGTCTGCTGCGTGCTTGGAGGACTTCAGTACGCCGCCGCCGGAGACGGACAGGAAAGCACCCGGATCCTGGTTCTTGAAGTAGTACGGCGTGACGTTCTTGGAGTTTTCGCCGGTCTTGGCCTGGTCACCGTAGTAGTAGTAGTGGTAGATCAGCGCGCCGTCCACTTCGCCTGCGTTGACTGCCTTCATGGCGGTGCTGTTGCCCTTGTAAGCCTTGAAGTTTTCCTTCATGCCCTTGAGCCACTCCTCGGTGGCAGCCTCGCCCTTGAGCTCAAGAAGTGCAGCAACGATTGCCTGGAAGTCGGCACCGGACGGCGAAGCCGCCCACTTGCCCTTCCACTCGGGGTTGGCCAGGTCCAGCATGGACTTGGGGAGCTTGTCATCGCTGATCTTGTTCTTGTCGTAAACAAAAACGGTGGAGCGTGCTGCGATGCCGGTCCACTTGCCGGTCGACGGGCGGAACTCGGCAGGCACCTGGTCCAGGGTTGCCTTGTCAACGTCTGCGAAGAGGCCCGCGTTCTCTACCTGCGCCATTGCCGGAGAGTTCTCGGTCAGGAACACATCAGCCGGTGAAGCCTGGCCTTCCTGGACAATCTGGTTGGACAGTTCGGTATCCGAGCCCTGGCGGATGGTGACCTTAATCCCGGTCTCCTTGGTGAAAGCGTCCACCCACTCCTTGGTCAGGGTGTCGTGCTGGGCGTTGTAAACCGTGATTTCACCGGAACCCGAACCTGCGGAAGCGGAGGCGTCGGAGGCACTGCCGGCGTTGGAGCCGCACGCGGTGAGGCCGAGTGCTGCGGTTGCCGCGAGGGCGATTCCGGCCAGCGCTTTCTTGGGGATGTTCATGGAGGGCTTCTTTCTGCGAACAAAAACTCTTGGGACCTTCGTCCGTGCAGGCCAGGTGTTGGGAAGGCTTGCTTTTGTAAGAGTAGGTAAGGCTTCCCTACGCGCAAAGCCCAATCACCCAATAGTGACAAGGATCACGATAATTACGCAAATCTTGCGTGACCTAATAGCGGGACCTTGACAGCGCTCCTGACAATTAATGCCAAAGCCCGGGACCTGCTGCATCACGCAGCCGATCCCGGGCCGGTATCCGATCATTCCTCGGGACTTAGAACTCCCAGTCCTCGTCCTCCGTGTTCACGGCCTTGCCGATCACGTAGGAAGAGCCCGAACCGGAGAAGAAGTCGTGGTTCTCGTCGGCGTTCGGGGACAGGGCGGAGAGGATGGCCGGGTTCACGTCGGTGACCGACGCCGGGAACATGGCCTCATAGCCGAGGTTCATGAGTGCCTTGTTGGCGTTGTAGTGGAGGAACTTTTTGACGTCCTCGGCCAGGCCGACGCCGTCGTAGAGGTCGTGGGTGTACTGGACTTCGTTTTCGTACAGCTCGAAGAGGAGCTCGAAGGTGTAGTCCTTGATTTCCTGCTTGCGGGCCTCGGAAACCTTCTCCAGGCCCTTCTGGAACTTGTAGCCGATGTAGTAACCGTGCACAGCCTCGTCGCGGATGATGAGGCGGATCAGGTCAGCCGTGTTCGTGAGCTTGGCGCGCGAGGACCAGTACATCGGCAGGTAGAAGCCAGAGTAGAACAGGAAGCTCTCCAGCAGCGTGGAAGCGACCTTGCGCTTGAGGGGGTCGTCGCCCTGGTAGTAGTCCATGACGATTTGGGCCTTCTTCTGCAGGTTCTCGTTCTCGAGGGACCAGCGGAAAGCGTCGTCAATCTCCTTGGTGGAGCACAGGGTGGAGAAGATGGACGAGTAGGACTTGGCGTGCACCGACTCCATGAAGGCGATGTTGGTGTACACGGCCTCTTCGTGCGGGGTCAGTGCGTCCGGAATCAGCGAGACGGCTCCAACGGTGCCCTGGATCGTGTCCAGCAGGGTCAGACCGGTGAAAACGCGCATGGTCAGCTGCTGCTCTTCCGGGGTCAGAGTGTGCCACGACTGGACGTCATTGGACAGCGGCACCTTCTCAGGCAGCCAGAAGTTGTTGACCAGGCGGTTCCAGACCTCCACGTCCTTGTCATCCTGGATCTTGTTCCAGTTGATGGCTTCGACGTGGCTCAGCAGCTTGACCTTTTCGGTCATGTCATCCCCTTTAGCGATGGGTGGTTCTTTAAGGTAAGCGTACGACGGCGGGTGGTGGCCCGCCGTCGTACTCTTTAGTTTTGTGCGTGGTTGACTACAGCATGCAGCTGACGCAGCCCTCAACCTCAGTGCCCTCCAGCGCGAGCTGGCGGAGACGGATGTAGTAGAGGGTCTTGATGCCCTTGCGCCATGCGTAGATCTGCGCCTTGTTGATGTCACGCGTGGTGGCGGTGTCCTTGAAGAACAGCGTCAGGGACAGGCCCTGGTCCACGTGCTGCGTGGCAGCGGCGTAGGTGTCGATGATCTTCTCGTAGCCGATCTCGTAGGCATCCTGGTAGTACTCCAGGTTGTCGTTGGTCAGGTACGGTGCCGGGTAGTAGACGCGGCCGATCTTGCCTTCCTTGCGGATTTCGATCTTGGCGGCCACCGGGTGGATCGACGAGGTGGAGTTGTTGATGTAGCTGATGGAACCCGTGGGCGGAACAGCCTGGAGGTTCTGGTTGTAGATACCGTGCTCCATGACCGAAGCCTTCAGTTCGCGCCAATCATCCTGGGTGGGAATGTCGTGGCCTGCGAAGAGCTCGCGGACGCGTTCTGTTGCCGGAACCCATTCCTGCTCCGTGTACTTGTCGAAGAATTCGCCCGAAGCGTAGGTGGACTTCTCGAAGCCGCCGAACTTCTGGCCGGTCTCGATGGCCAGCTTGTTGGAAGCGCGGAGGGCGTGGAACAGCACGGTGTAGAAGTAGATGTTGGTGAAGTCCAGGCCTTCTTCGGAGCCATAGTGGACGCGCTCACGGGCAAGGTAGCCGTGGAGGTTCATCTGTCCGAGGCCGATCGCGTGGCTCTGGGCGTTGCCCTGGGCAATCGAGGGCACCGAGTTGATGTAGGACATGTCCGAGACCGCGCTGAGTGCACGGATGGACGTCTCGATGGAGAGACCGAAGTCCGGCGAATCCATGGTCTTGGCAATGTTCATCGATCCCAGGTTGCAGGAGATGTCCTTGCCCACGGTCTCGTAGCTGAGGTCCTCGTTGTAGATGGAAGGCGAGGAAACCTGCAGGATCTCCGAGCAGAGGTTGCTCATGGTGATCTTGCCGTCGATCGGGTTGGCCCGGTTCACGGTGTCTTCGAACATGATGTACGGGTAGCCGGACTCGAACTGGATCTCCGCGAGGGTCTGGAAGAACTCACGGGCACTGATCTTGGTCTTCTTGATCCGGGAATCGTCAACCATCTCGTAGTACTTCTCCGTCACCGAAATGTCGGAGAACGGTACACCGTAGACGCGCTCGACGTCGTACGGGGAGAAGAGGTACATGTCCTCGTTCTTCTTGGCGAGTTCGAAGGTGATGTCCGGGACCACGACACCCAAGGAAAGGGTCTTGATGCGGATCTTTTCATCGGCGTTCTCGCGCTTGGTGTCCAGGAAGCGGTGGATGTCCGGGTGGTGGGCGTGCAGGTACACGGCACCGGCACCCTGGCGGGCACCGAGCTGGTTGGCATAGGAGAAGCTGTCTTCGAGTAGCTTCATCACGGGGATAACGCCGGATGACTGGTTTTCGATCTGCTTGATCGGGGCTCCGTGTTCACGGATGTTCGTCAAGGACAGCGCTACGCCACCGCCGCGCTTGGACAGCTGGAGGGCAGAGTTGATGGCTCGTGCGATCGACTCCATGTTGTCTTCGATGCGGAGCAGGAAGCAGGAGACGAGCTCGCCACGCTGGGCTTTTCCGGCGTTCAGGAACGTCGGGGTGGCCGGTTGGAAACGGCCGTCGATGATTTCGTCCACCAGGCGGGTGGCGAGTTCTTCGTTGCCGCGGCCAAGGTGCAGTGCGACCATGCAGACACGGTCCTCGTAGCGTTCGAGGAAGCGCTTGCCGTCGAAGGTCTTCAGCGTGTAGGAGGTGTAGAACTTGAAGGCACCGAGGAAGGTCTCGAAGCGGAACTTCTTCTTGTAAGCCCGGTTGAAGAGCTCGCGGATGAAGTTCATCGTGTACTGGTCGAGGGTCTCGCGCTCGTAGTACTGGTTCTTCACCAGGTAGTCGAGCTTCTCTTCGAGATCGTGGAAGAACACAGTGTTGTTGTTCACGTGCTGCAGGAAGTACTGGTGCGCAGCTTCGCGGTCGGCTTCGAACTGGATCTCGCCATTGGGGCCATACAGGTTAAGCATGGCGTTGAGCTCGTGGTAGCCCAGACCCTTGTAAGCCTCAGGCAATGGCTTCTTGGTGTCCACAGCGCCCCCGGTTACTTCTGCTTCTGCGACAGTTGTGTCCAAAACTCTTCCAATCCTTGATTCACTCGGTCTACGTCTTCGGGAGTTCCCATGAGTTCGAACCGATAGAGGTGCGGAACTTTGCACTTGACGGAGACAATGTCTCCGGCTGCGCAGTAGTTGTCCGCGAAGTTTGTGTTCCCGGCCCCGATAACACCGCGGATCAGTTCCCTGTTCCGGGGATCGTTCAGAAACCTGATGACCTGCTTGGGCACTGAACCTTCACCGTTGGTACCTCCATAGGTGGGAAGTACCAGGACAAAGGGCTCAAGTGCTTGAAGCGGAGGCTCCTGGGAATAGAGAGGGATGCGCGCTGCGTCCCTGCCCAGTTTCTGGACGAATCTCTTGGTGTTTTCGGATGTCGAGGAAAAGTAGATGAGGTGACTCCTGGTGGTGACAGCTTCCGTCACATCAGGTGCGGTTGCCGCTGCCAGCGGTGCCATGGGAGTCACCTCGACTACATAGGGATTCTTTGTGTGCTGTGGTGGCGAAACTTAGGCCACGGAAGAAGCGGCCTGGGCCAGTTCTTCGATCTTGTCCGGACGGAAGCCTGACCAGTGGTCCTGCTCGGTCACGACAACCGGGGCCTGCATGTAACCCAGAGCCTTGAGGCGCTCAAGAGCCTCGGCGTCCTGGGAGATGTCGACGCTCTGGTAGGCAATGCCCTTCTTGTCGAGCGCCCGGTAAGTTGCGTTGCACTGAACACAGGCCGGCTTCGTGTAAACCGTTACGGTCATGATCCCTGTCCCCTAAGTTGAAGTCTGGTTCTCTTCGTATCTGGCGGGCTCAACCGGAACTTACTACTGAATCCGATACCGGCCCGCAGGCTGCCGTGACAGCCAACACGCTCTTATTTAGTCTTGCGCTGGTTTCCCGCTCAATCCGTAAATCGATACTACATGTAGTGCAAGCACCTCGCCGGAACCCCAAGATGATGTATTACAAGTATGTCATTCAATCCACCGATCGTCCACAGGGCGGGGCCTTCAAAATGTCCGTAATTACGCCAAACTGAGAGATGTCATCCACACCCTGTGGACTACTTAGCCACATTTAATCTTCAGCGTGTCGCCCTCGTACGGCGTGTCGTGACACTTTGAAAATGTGGCGTGGCGAACAGCTAAAATCTGCTGATGGTCAACCTTCTCCACCTCCGGACGCTGATGGAAGTAACCCGTCTGGGTTCTTTTGCTGCGGCCGCCGCCCAGCTGGGCTACACAGCCTCGGCAGTCTCCCAACAGATGGCAGCGCTGGAACGCGACACCGGCGTCGAGCTTTTCCAGCGCTCGGCACGAAGCGTTGTCCCCACCGAAGCTGCCGTGACCATGACCCGGCACGCCTCAAAGGTACTGACCGATGTCGAAGCCCTCATGGCCGCGGCCTCCCGCACCAACGACTCCCCCGCCCAGGAATTGCGCCTTGGCATCTTCCCCAGCCTCGCCACGTACGTACTGCCCGACATCCTGCGGAATGAACGGTGGAACGGACTGGGCATCGAACTGAAGGTCTCGGTAGCCGAGCCGGCCCAAACCATCCAGGGGCTGCGCAGCGGGGGCGAACTGGACGTCGCACTTGTCTACCAGGTGGGGCAGTCGGGATTGGCATGGCCGCATTCGCTCGAGCGCCAGTGGATCGGCGACGACGACTTCCGGGTGGTCTTGCCGGCGTCCTGGAAGATCCGCGAGGACGCCGAAATCGAAGCCGCGCATCTGTCCGACATGCCGTGGATCGTGCACCACCCGGGCACCAGCGATGCCCTGGTCATCGAGCGCCTGTTTGCCAGTTGCAACCTCCACCCCCGGGTGGTGGCCTACAGCGACGACTTCCACGCGAGCCTTGAGATGACAGCCGCTGGGCTTGGCGCTTCACTGGTACCGGAACTTGCGCTGCGGAACAGGCCTCCCGGCGTCGTGGTGCTGGACGTTCCGGACATCCGGCTGGCGCGGAACGTGTTTGCGTTGCTGATCAATGAAAAGCGGACCGCCCAGGTGCAACTCTTCACCCAACTGCTGGCCGATACCCTCCGGGCCACTGCCGACAAGAGCGGCCTCCACCCGCTGAAAACCGCTCCCGCCAAAGGTCCCCAGCGGCGCAGGTGAAATATCCCGAAGTGCTGGAACCCGCTGGATGTAGGGGTTAGATTGATCACATGGGCAAGGTAGCGAGTAAGCATTTTGGGGAGATAGAGCTCAATCACGGGCGTGAACATTGCTTCGTCGCAAGACACGAACTTGGCGGCAACCAGCTTGAACTGGACTTGAACGTCGCCGCGCACGACCACTTCGATGAAGCAGCGCTCCGCAAGGTGGACTACCGTTTGCGCTTCCTGCCCGAGCTGGTGGACCAGGTCCGGGAAATGATCGCCGATGAGCTGGACCAGGACGGTACAAACCCACAGCAGTTCCTGCATTTCCACTGTTCGCAGCTCAAGGAAGAACAGCTCGAATCTGTTTTCGGAGTCCGCGACAAGAACCAGCTAACCAACGACGTCTTCCTCAAAGCGCTCAAACTCGGCCACGTGGCCATTTATCCCGGGCAGCCTGAGCGCTACTTCGTCCTCGACTTCACCCTTGGTTCCCACTTCACGGACGAGCTGCTGGTCGCAGCCGCCGATGAAGATGGCGTGGTGGATGACGAAATTCTGTGGGAGTAGCACTGCCTGTTTAAAGCACGACGGCGGCCGGTCACCCTCGGGGGCGGGTTCACCACGGCCTCTCCACGCCCGTGCTGTCATCCGGTCCGCGCAGATATTCGTCACGGTCCTGACCTTCGCCTCGCTCGATTCGGGCCTTCCGGGCGCTCTCTTCCAGCTGCTGGAGTTGCTTCTCTGGCGGGGTCGTCGCAGATCCCGGGGAGCTGTCCGGGCCCGCCTCCTTCGGGGACAGTTTTTCCTTCAGCCGGTCCTTCGCAGCGCTCAGGGCATCCCCCTCTCCCGCCGCGTTCGCCGGACCAGGCTCACGACACTGACTGGATGCGGCCTCGATGACAGCAAGGGCCTCGCGGACCAGCTGGTCCTTGTGCCCGGGATCTTTCCCGGAATCCGCAAGCTTCTCAATGCTGAGCGCCAGATTCACACGTACTTTGCACTCGTCCGTGCCGGGTCCGCGATTCAGGGCAATCTCGAATTCGGTGCGCGCCGCGGCGAAATCGCCGGCCAGGACCGCGGCGTCCCCGGACGCGAACGGGGCTTTGTGGGGCTCCAGCACATTGGCTACCCCCAGCCACGCCGCCGCCTGTGCAACGGCATCACGATCCCCTGCCGCATAGGCGCTCCCCGCGGTGCCTCCCAGAAAGCCCACGCTCAGGAGTTTGGCGGCGACTGCGAGCGCCAGGAGGGCAGCCGGTGCCGACCAGAGCGCAAGGTGACGGTGTCGCCGTCGTGCCTTTGAGGCGGTCATCCCTTGGGCTCCCTGGGTGCTGGACTGCTCACTGCGCGCAACGCATTCAGGTGCCTGAGCGGCTCTGGGATGGCGAGCAGAAAAGCCGCCAGTGCGAGCACCCAGTAGAGTTCGATCCTGCCGGGTGCATCCTCTGTGTTTGCTGAGAGGGTACCCGGTTGGGCTTTGCCGAACATGCCGGATACGGGGTCGGTGGCTGTTCGGTGGAGATAGGGGACGTTGAGATCCTCGGCGATGCTGCGGAGCTGCTGTTCGTCGATCCTGGAGATGGCGTCCTGAGCGCTGCCGGTGCTTCGGTCTTTTACATAGGCAGTGGTGTTCCTGGAGGAGTCCTTCATCCGCCCGCCCGCCTCGGTTCCATACCCGAGCACCGCTCCCCCGGCCACGTTGGTGCCGTCCATGGGCGGCGGGGCCGCGGCGCTGGTGTTCTCGCCATCGCCCGCGTAGAAAACCAACGCCGGCCTTCCCGGGTGTTGTTCACGGGCCGTGGCGAGCCTTTCTTTCAGCAACTGCGCGGCTCCGGTCACGCTGCTGCCCTTGGCATAACGGGGATTCTGTGGCTGGAGGGTTGCCATGCTGGTTTGCAGGGCGGTGGCGTCCTGGGACAAAGGCATCCGGACGGTGGCCTTGTCATCGAAGGTGATGAGGGAGAATTTGGCCCCGGCCAGTTCTTGTGCGATCGCCGTGACGTCGCGTTGAACGCCGGACAATCGTGTTGCGGTTCCGTTGTAGTCTTCGGCGCCCATGCTGGTGCTGGTGTCAACGACGAAGAAGACATCCAGCTCCGCTGTCGATGCCTGGGCTTGCCCTCCGACCCAGCCAGGTCGCAAGGCGGCCAGAAGCAGGAGCACGACGACGAGGCAGCGGTTGAGCGCCGGGCGTACCGTTCGCAGTGACCGGCGTTGCCTTGCCGAGCGTTGCCTTGCCGGGCGTGGCGTTGGCGAGGTCCCGGGACGCAGGCTCCATACGGTGAAGGCGATGGCCACAAGACCCGCGGCGGCCAGGAGCGGCCAGGGCAGGATGGGGGCTATGGTCATGGTCATGGCTCCACCCGCCGTCCCAGGACCAGCATGCCCAGCCCGGCGAGCACAGCGATACCCAATGGCCAGCCGGGGGCGTCTGTCACGACTGCCTGCGGGGCCGAGACATAGGTGGTGGCTTCGGTTTCCTGCACCTTCCTGACGATGCGGGGCACGGCCTCTGGATTGTCCACGCCGGAATAGGCGCCCCCTGTTGCCTCGACGGCAGCCTTGAGTTGGGCGCCTGGCTGATCCGGTTGGTCTCCGTAGTCCAGGTCGCTGGGATTCAGGGCATGGACCTTCACATTCTTGGTGCCGGCCAGGGCGGCAGCCTCCGAGAGGGTGAAGATGGGCGCTCCGGATACGAAGTTGTCCGTGGCCAGTACAACTGACCGCGAGCGCGCGGTGTCCCCTGCAGCGTTGCCGCTGGGATCCGTGTCGGGGAAGCTCTGGACGCAGGAAGCCAGGCCGTCGCCGATCAGGGACGAGCCTTCCCCGTTCCAGGTCCCGTCGAAAAACGATCCCGCTCCGTCGGACAAGGCCTTTTCCGCGTGGCTCAGCTGTTCCTCCACGTAGTCGTAGTCATCGGTGAGGGGAAAGAGCTGCACGCTGCTGCTATCGAAAATGACCATCCCGATCCTCTCGCCGTCGAACTGCTTGGCGAGGTCCTTGAAAACAGCCGCCAACGCGGCGTCGGTACTTGCCATTGAGCCGGATACATCCAGGCACAGCACGATGTCCCGGTTGCGGATCTCCGGCTGCTCGGTGGAGCGCAGCGCTGGTCTGGCAGCTGTGATGGCGCTGGCAACGAGGACCAGGCCCGCCAGCAAGGCGGCGAGGGCCAGCCGTGTCCGGTAGCGGCGAAGGGCGAGCCGGTATTCGGGGAGATCCGTGAGCCGGTCGCCATGAGCGACCACCCGGGTTTGAACTGAACGACGACGCCGAAGGTACAGCCAGGCGGCGACAGTCACCGCAGCTGCAGCCAAGGGAAGAATCCACCAGTAGCTCAGTTCCATGCGTGGACCACCCCGCGGGCAAGATCAGCGGAGTGCCGTACGGGCTGGACGTGCCGGGCGGAGAATTCGCTGGGGTAGATGCCAGCTATGCCTTCAGCCAAGGTATCCAGGCCTTCGCCCCGCAACTCATCCAGGGTCATGGAGGTGACGGGAAGTCCTGTGGCGGCCCCGGCGAACTCCCGCACGAGGAAGCTGAGCCGCTGGTGGGCTTCGCGCTCGGGTAAGCGTCCGGCGTCGGCGTCTGCGGCAGTGTCCTCAATCGCTGCAAGGCAGCGGGACCGCAGCGTCTCCAGCGACGTCGGCCCTGCTGTCCGCGGCGCAGCCGCCCGTGGCCTGGGCAGCAGCAGCCACCCGTACCATCCGGCAACAAGAACCAGGAGCAGAATCCCCAGCCACATCCAGATGCTTTGGTATGGCAGGGGTGCGTAGAAGTCAGCCGGCACGCTGGCCCCTTGGTGGCCGGCGGCCAGAGCTCAGCGCACCGGAGCGGTGTTTTTCCAGCAGGGCGAAGACGCTTGTCACGACATCGGCGCTGCCTTCGGCCTGTTCTTCTGCGATGCCCAAGCGGCGAAAGAGGGCCGCCCGAAGGTCAGCGCGCTGGACCATCGCGTTCTGGTAAGCGGCCCGGATGTCTCTGTCCGCGGCAAGCAGGAACGGTATCGCCGTGCCCGTGCCGACGTCAGTACTGTCCCAGGTTGCCTGTCCCTCGACCTGGGGTGCGAGGTCAGCATCGCGAACGGTCAACCAGAGCACTTCATGCCGTGCCCGCAGCCTGCGCAGCAGCTCCCTGGTCCGGGCGTCCGGAAGGAACTCGTCAGCAACAACCACAATCAGCATCCGGCCCTTGAGGTACCGCAGGACGTAGTCCAGCTGCCCCGCGATACCGCTGGGTTGGCCATGCAAGGTGATGGCCGAGTCGATCTCCCGCAGCAACCGCTCCAGGTGTTCCTCGCCGCCTTTGGCAGGCAGGTACCTGGAAGCGCTCGCATTCCCGTGCACCAGGCCAACATCGTCCCCGTGACGGCAGGCCAGGTAACCGACGACCCCGGCCGCGTAAACAGCAACGTCCTTCTTGGTTTCGCCCGAGAGCGCCTCCGCTGCCATGTTTCGTCCGGAGTCCACCACCAGCAACACTGCGTGCCGGCGGACGGCGACATAGCGTTTGACGAGCGGTGAGCCGTGCCGGGCCGTGGCCTTCCAATCGATGTCCCTGACTTCATCGCCGGGCACATAGCTCCGCAGCTCGTCGAAATCCATGCTGCGGCCCTTGAAGACAGAGCCGTATTCGCCATCGAGCAGGCTCAGCGTCCTTCGATGGGCGAAGATGAACATCTTCGATTTGACGCGTTTCAGAAGGCTGGCCACCTGCCGGCCCCGCTAAGGCGTCTGGACTGACGCCAGAACGGCATCGATGACTGTCTCCACGGCAACGCCCTCCACGACGGCGTCAAAACCAAGGATGATGCGGTGGCGCAGGACCCGGTGTGCCAGGTTCTTCACATCTTCCGGGATGACGTGGTCGCGGCCGTTGAGCAATGCCAGGGCCCTGGCCGCCTGGCTGAAGGCGATGCTGGCCCTCGGACTGGCACCAAATTCCACGAGGTTGGCCAAATGTGGTTCCAGGTATTGCGCAGCGTTCCGGGTGACGTAGGCAAGGCCCACGATGTAGCGCACGATGGCGGGATCGATGTAGACCCGACGCACGAGTTCCTGGACCTGCACCACGGCGTCGAGGGAGGCTGCGGCCGGTGGCTTCTGCGCGGCGCTGAAGACCCCGGCGTCGATCCGCCTGATGACCTCGGCTTCTTCACCCGGGCTGGGGTAGTCCAGGACATCCTTGAGCATGAACCTGTCCATCTGCGCTTCTGGAAGGCGGTAGGTGCCCTCTTGCTCGATGGGGTTCTGGGTAGCGAGAACCAGGAAAGGCTGGGGCAACGGGTAGGATTCGCCGCCGATGGAGGTCTGGCGTTCCTGCATGGCTTCCAGCATGGCGCTCTGGGTTTTTGCACTGGACCTGTTGATCTCATCGAGCAGCACGATATTGGCGTGGACCGGCCCCAACTGGGTGACGAAGGTGCCTTTGGCGGCGTCGAAAATCTGGGTACCTGCAATGTCGCTGGGAAGCAGGTCCGGGGTGCACTGGATACGGCGGAAATCCGCACTGACGGATTCGGCGATGGCCTGGGCAGCTGTCGTCTTGGCGAGTCCGGGGACACTTTCCAGCAGCACATGGCCGCCGGTCAGCAACCCAATCAGCAGCGTCTCCCTCAGTCGTGTCTGGCCCACGACCTTGTTCTCGAAACTGCGGACGATGCTGCCCACCAGTTGCTGGGCCCGCGCCATGTCAGGTGCATCAATTCCGGCCATGGCTGTGATCTGGTGCACTCGGGTCCCCTCGCTGGCGTTATGAGTCGTGCCGCAAGCGGTGGGCTGATGTTTCCGCCTGCATCGGCCACTCTATCCAAACGGGCCTGCGTCCAAGCCGCAATGGGTACCCCTCCCCATGGAGACCCCTGAGGTCTATCCTTTTGCCATGCATCAGCTACCAGCCGCCTATCAGAACTACCTCGCATCCCAGAACCAGCACGTCATCGACGCCGTACGACCGGTCCTCCTGCAGTCGGCAGCGGACCAGCGGCACGGTGTACGGATTACCTACAACTCAGGTCCAACAGGACATCAGGCCCACTTGGATGAGTCCATCCCCTACGGCGAAATCATCGAAGACATCGACTGAAACGCCGGCAGGACCCTCTGCGCGTCAGCCCTTCATGGCGCCGGACAGCGCAAAGGAGTTCCCCATGCCCCGTGACACCACCGCATAGAGAACCAGCACCGGGACCGAATAGAGGATGGAGAACGCAGCCAGCTGCCCATAGGCTATGGCGCCGTGCTGGCCGAAGAAGCTGAAGATGGACACCGCAGCGGGTTGCTTGCCGATGGAGAGCAGAAGGATGAAGGGAACGAAGAAGTTTCCCCATGCCTGGATGAACACAACAATGGACACCACTGCCAGGCCTTGGCGCATGAGTGGGAGCACAACGGTCCGCAGTGTCACCAGGCCCGATGCCCCGTCCATCCAGGCTGCTTCTTCCAGTTCCAAGGGAACTGCGTCCATGAAGCTTTTGGCCATCCAAATCGCCATGGGCAACGTGGTGGTGGCCATGAAGAAGATGGTCGCGGCCATGGAGTCCAGGAGCTGCAGTTGTACGAACAATCCGTAGACCGGGACCATGATGGCAGTCACCGGCAATGATGTGCCGAAAAGAACCGTGTACATGAACGGCTTGTTAAAGCGGGATTGGTACCTGGATAACGGATAGGCGGCCAGCACGGCAACCAGCACGTTCACCAAGGCAGTACCGCCGGACAACAGGAGGCTGTTGAGCAGTGGGCGGCCCAACAGCTCCGGCGTCATGACTGCTGTGAAGTTGATCATCGACGGCGCCGATGGCACCTTCGTCCCGTACCCCGCTTGAGGGTCGACGGCGGCCAGCAGCAACCAAACAAGCGGCGCCGCAAAACACAGACCAATGAGCGCCAAGGCGGTGTCCGCCCCGAGCCTGGCTCGGAAGCGCCTCACGTACGCCGCTCCTGCAATAGCCGGACGTAGACGGCGCCGAAGACCATTCCCAGCAGGATCAGCACCGATGCCACCGCGGTACCGTACCCAATGTCACCGAATTTGAAGGCCTCCTGGTAGGCCAGGACAGGCAACGTGGTGCTTGCATTGGCAGGACCGCCGGCTGTCATCACCCAAATGAGGGTGAACACTGCCAGCGTCTGGAGGGTGATCAGCATCAGGTTGGTGGCGATGCTGTTGCGGATCAGTGGCAGGGTGATGAACGCGAGCCGCTGCCACCCCCGGGCACCGTCCACGAGGGCCGCTTCGGTCACGTCGCGGGGCACCTCGGCCAGGGCCGCCCGGTAGACCAGCATGGAAAACGCCGTTCCGCGCCAGGTGTTGGCCAGGATGATGGCGACCAGCGGGAAGGAATACAGCCAATCCAAGCCGTGGGTCCCCAGCGCTGCGAGTATCTGGTTCAGGGTCCCGTCCCGGTTGAAATAGGCGTACGCCGCAAACGCGGCCACGATCTCAGGCAACACCCAAGCGGCCACAACAGCCGTACCGACCCAGTCCGCGACGATCTTGCGTGAGCGCGTCATGAGCAAGGCGGTCAGCAGTCCAAGGACGTTCTGCCCCAGCACGGCGGACGCGGCAACGAAGACTACTGTGAGCCACGTGGCCAGGGGAAACGAGTCGTCGGTAAACATCCGCACGTAGTTCCCGGTTCCTACCCATTGCGGATCCCGGGCTCCCCTTCCGGACAATGCGGCGTCGGTGAAAGAGGCGTAAAAGGACCACGCCACGGGCGCGAGCAGGAAAACCAGCAGGAGCACGATTGCAGGGGCTACCGGCAGAAGCCGCAGATGGCGGCGGGCTTTCATTTTTGCAGGACCTTGTCCTCACCCACCAGCCTGCGGACAGTGGCATCGTATTCCGCGGCGGCGTCCCGGGGGCTTTGCCTGCCTGTGATGACTGATTCAGTCGCCTCCTGGACTGCTGTGGAAATCCTTGGATAGTCAGCAGTGGCTGGCCGGTAGTGTGTCACCTCCACCAGATCGGACACATCCTTCACGAACGGGTCGGCAGCCAGATATCCGGCGTCCTGTGCTACGTCCGTCCTTACTGCGATTTGCGAGTTGTTGATGTCATACGCCAGTGCGTTCTTCTTGTTCAGCGCGGTGGCCAGGAACATGAAGGAAAGCTCGGGGTTCTTGGACTTCGCCCCAACCGCCAAGGTCCAGCCGCCGGACATGCTGACATGGCCTGGATCCTGTCCCTTTTGGGTAGGGAAGCCCGCTACTGCCATGTCCTTCTCATAGCCGGCCCACTCGTAGGCGCCGCCTTTTTTCCAGAACGACGGCGCGTAGGAACCTTCCACCGTTGCCGCCAGTTTGCCTTGGGGGAACCACTCGCCGAAGACCTTCTTCCAGACATTGGCGTCCAATGCTTCGGCAGGGCTGACTGCGAGCTTCTCGTCATAGAGCGTTTTCAGGAAGTCCAAAGAGTCAGTGAAGCCCTCTGACCCAATGACCCACTTCTTTTGGTCCTCGTCATAAAGGGTGCTGCCAGTGCCGTAGAGGAGTTCGTAAAAACTCTGCATCACGGTTCCTTCGCCGGTCGCTTTGCCTGCGTACATGGTGAAGGGAATCACGGTGGGGTCTGCGGCCTTGACCTTGCGGGCCATGGTCAAGATATCCTCCCAGCTTTGGGGCTGCCAAGGAACAGGGATCCCGGCTTTCTGCAGGACGGCCTTGTTGTACCAAATGGCCCGGGTATCCGTCCCCAACGGTACCGCGTAGATTCCGCCGTCGTCCGCCCGGCCGGCTGCCTTCGCGGCCTCGCTGAACTTCCCCCACTCGTCCCACGCCTCAAGGTAACTGTCGAGCTTGAGCAAGTAGCCGGCGTCGACGTCCGAGCGCACCTTGAACGTGTCTTCATAGAAGACATCCGGCGCGGTGTCCGGGGAGCGCTGCGCCAAAGCCAGCTTGGTCCCGTAGTCGTCATCGTTGGCCTGGATCGGCTGGAGGTCTACCGTTACCCCTGAATTGGCTGCCTCGAACTCCTTCTTGGCATCCTGCATCACGAGGTCCAGCGCCGTGAAGGCATCGGTCTTTTGGTAAACGATCTTCAGCGTCTTGTCCTGGGCTGCCTCCGGAGTCGCGGAACACGACGTCACTCCGAGGAGCGCAGCGGCAACGGCAATTCCGATGGCGATTTTGCTGGGACGCATGGTCTTCATTGGGCGCATGGTGTTCCAATCACTCAATCGTGCTGCTTGGTCAGCCCTCCAACAGGAGCCGTTGGGCGCGGGGGGCCAGCATATGCTCCAGGACCAGGCAGGCAGCACCAATGGCGCCGACATCTTCGCCCACTCCGGTACCTACGACTTCGAGTCCGTGGATCATGCGGGCCGCGTTGTTTTCGTCCAGGAGACCGGGAACACGGTCGAGAAAATATGGGGACATGCGGCCCCAGAACGGGCCACCAAAGACAACACGCTCCACGTCCAGCGTGTTCGTCACTACGGACACCGCGCGTGCCACGAGCGTGGCCGACTTGTCCAAAATTGCAATGGCGCGCTCATCGCCGGCGTCGGCTTTGTCGCACAGCTCTGCGAAGCGTTCCTGCACTTCCGGACCATCCGCCCCATGCCCGTGCCCGTCCAGGACCCCTGCGGCTTCGGCCTCAGCAACCAGCACTTGCGGGATGCACGACGATTTGACGCATCCCCGCAGGCCACAATCACAAGCCGGACCCTCCGGGTCAACGATGATATGGCCAATTTCGCCGGCGTTGCCCGAAGTACCGCGGACAACCTCGTCGTTGAGCACGATGCCGCAACCGATACCGGTTCCCATGTACATGAAAACGAAGCTTCCGGCCCCGCTCGCACCGCCGGCCCACGTCTCGGCCACCGCCGCGCTGGTGACGTCTTTATCCACCAGCGTCTCCAGGCCCGTGGCCTCGGCCAACGCCTCGCGGATGCGCACCCTGTCCCATCCCGACAGGAGCGGCGGTTCCACCACGGATCCCTCGTCCAGGTCGATCGGTCCAGGAACGGCAACGCCCAGCCCGGCAATCTTCGCCACATCAACACCGGACTCGTCAATCAACGTCCCCACTTGGCCAGCGATGCTGGTGATCACCTCTGCCGGGTCGCCGGCTGGGGTGGCCAAACGGGAATGCTTGACGACATCCCCCAGCAAGTCGAGGACGACGAAAGTGATGACGGCCGGATCCAAATGCACTCCAACCGCGTACATTCCTGCCGGGTTCAAGCGGAGGATGGTCCGCGGCTTCCCCGGACCGGAGCCTTCCTTGCCGGCCTCGACAATCAGCTGCTGGTCCAGGAGCCGCCGGGAGATGTTGGAGATCGTTTGCGGAGACAACCCGACGATCTGCGCCAGCTCCACCCGGCTGAGACCGCCCGGAGACCGCCGGATCGCCTCCAGAATGACGGTCAGGTTGAAGTCCCCCATACGGGGTAGGTTGGTTCCGCGCCTCGGTGTCGGCTGCCGGATCTCAGTCACTGATGCCCCTAGTCATTCGGAAAATCTTCGTCGAATTTGATCTGTGTCTGCATCGTACGGCACCTCTGCTCCCACGGATACGAGCACACGCTGGCACCGATGTCAGGGCTTGGTAACGATGACACTGCATTTTATGTGACCACGCCCCTCCGGCGCGCCACGGCCGGACTCTCAGGACTTCCTGCTGCGCGTCACCGTGAATTTCGGGTTCCGGCCTTCTTCCACAGTGGGTCCAATGAGCCGTTCGAGCGCGGAGCGGTAGTGCAAGTGGCTGTTATACACCGTCCACAGCTCCCCGCCAGGTGCCAGCACGCGCGCGGCCGCCTCGAACATCTTCACGGCGGCACCGGCGTGTACGCTAGCGCCCAAATGGAAAGGCGGATTCAGCAGGATAAGGTCTGCGCTGCCGGGCGGAAGCGAGGACATGGCATCGTCGTGGAGGACCGTTATCCGGCCCGCGAGACCATTCTCCAACGCGGTGCCCTGGGCCGAGGCGACAGCCGCGGCTGACTGGTCGGTGGCAATGACTTCAGCATGCTCCTGTTGTTTGGCGATCATGGTGGCGAGAATGCCCGTACCGCACCCCAGGTCCACGATGCGCCTCGCCTCTGGCATGCGTTCAAGGAACGTCAGCAGGAAGCGGGTTCCGATATCCAGCCGGGCTCCGGAAAAGACAGCACCGTGGGCGCTTACGCTAATGCCCAGCTCAGGCAGGACTTCGACCACGGGAAAGGGCGGCCGCACCTGCACCGGCACCGCATCCCGGGCAACCAACACGCGGGACTTCTGCCGGGCCAGCTGGGCTTGGACCGTCGAAAAGTACTTCGCCAGCACGCTGTTCATCCCAACCGACATGTGCTTGACGCGGCCGCCGGCCAGCAGGACAGCACCCGGGGCAGCAAACCGGGCAACGGCGTCGGCGATTTCCTCCAACTCCGCCAAGGACTTCGGCAGCTGCAGGAGCACCAGGTCCGCCTCCGCCAGAAGCTCTTTTCCCAGTTCGTGGGAGCTGTAGTGCCCCGCCGTTCCGACTTCGTTGGCGTTGCGCTCCAGCGCCAGCCTCCCCGTGAAGAGATCCTGATGGACACGGACATGATCGACGCCGAGCCTCGCCAGGGCGCCCAACGTCAAGGCTCCGTAGCGGTCACCAATGATGACGATCCTGGTGTCGGGAGAGCTGATATCCGAGGCGGTGTCCAGCAGGAGCCTGTCCGTGGCGTCGAAAGCCCGCAAATTGTCAGCTTCGACATCCGGAAACCTCCCCAAGGCGCCAAAGACGGTCTCCAGATCCAGCTCCGTCACTATGAGGTTCCCGCTTTCCTTGCTTGATTGCCGGCCCGGGCCGGCGTATCGACTTTATGGGTGCTTCGGAGGAAGCTTAAGCTTGCATCACGCAAACACCAGACCTCCTTCAGCAGCATGTGAAAGATCCCGAAGGTGGCCGGCATACGTCACGGCGACCCCAGGAGCCAGGCGCCGGGTCTGCATGTCATCGGGCTCCCAGTCCTTTGCGAGAAGCCATGAGTGTCAATGTTGTCACGAACCTTGAAGTAAAGTCCCACAACTCCCCCGACGAAACCCGCCGCGCGGACAAAACCGTGGTGGACCTGGTCACTGTGGGAGATTACACCATCGCCCGCATGACATTTGAACCGGGCTGGTCTTGGGCCGACTGCATCAAGCCGGCCGTGGGAACTGATTCCTGCCAGCTTAGCCACGTCGGGTTCTGCGTTTCCGGTTCACTGGAAGTGGAGACCAACGACGGCGCGAAGATCAGCATCTCCTCCGGAGCCTCCTACTCCATTCCTCCGGGACATAATGCATGGGTGGTGGGAGATCAGCCGTTCCAAGGCATCGAATTCGTCAGCGGCGCTGAATTTGCCGAGGCTCTCACCTAGGAGCTCCCCCACAAAGGCGACCACGCGGCGGAAAGCAAAAGACCCCGCTCCAAGGAGCGGGGTCTTTTTCCGGAGTGGAGCTGAGGGGACTCGAACCCCTGACCCCCTGCATGCCATGCAGGTGCGCTACCAGCTGCGCCACAGCCCCGGATTTGTTGACCTCAAGCGGAAGATTTTCCCTTTCCGTCGAAGCAACTCGTCAATAGTAACCACAATCCCGGCATAAGAGAAATCGGCGCGGGGTGAGCTGCGCCACAGTTTTAGAACATCCACTGGGAGGCCCGCACGGCCGAGGTGCGTGGATAATTCCACCGCACCTCCCCCCAAAAGCGGCCGCACGGAACCCTCCCATTGGATGTGCTGTAAGAAGTCTAGAATCCAGACGATGGAAAACAAAACCGTCCAGTCGGTTTTCACCTATGACGGTGGTAGCGTAGTGAAGTCTCGACGGCGGTCCGCCCTCCGTCGCCCCTATGGTTGAGAGGCTCACCTTGCCCCAGCAACAACGCGCAAAGGAAACCCGGCTGGCTGTCATTGAGGGCGCCGCCACGGTCTTCGCAGCTACCGGCTACGGAAACGCGAGCCTGTCGGACATCATCAGGAATGCCGCCGTGACAAAGGGAGCCCTGTACTTCCACTTCACGTCCAAGCGGGACCTGGCGTTGGCCGTCATCGAAGAGCAGCACTCCATGGTCCTGGCAGCGGGGGCTGCCATCCTCGGCTCGGAATCCCCCGCCCTGGAGAAGATCGTCAGCCTCTGCAGGATGTTTGGGCGGCAATTGCTGGATGAGCCAATCGTCCAAGCCGGCATCCGGCTCACTTTCGAAGCCTCGGCTTTCGCAGCGGACGTGTCGGGCCGTTACGAGGACTGGATCGGAACGGTGCAGCAGCTCCTGGTGGAAGCTCAAGCGGAGGGCGCAGTGCGGCCGGACCTGGATGCGGCAACCTTCAGCCGGTACCTTGTTGCATCCTTCACCGGCGTCCAAATGGTGTCGGACGTGCTCACGGGGCGCGAAGATGTCCTGGCGAGGATAGAACAGATGTGGGAGTTCATGCTGCCGGCGCTCACGCCTGCGCGCTAGCCGATCCGGCCCGGCACTACTCCTGCCGGGGATGCGTCGATTTTTCCGGTTCCGCGAGGGCGTCTATGAGTTTGAGCCCGCGTTTCCCCCATTCAATTTCCGTCTCCGCGCGCGCTATGAGGCCTTCATAGGTAAATATCTTGTATTCAATGGTGCGCTGGTGGTCAGGCTTGGGAGTTACGGCCAGTCGCTTGTTCAACATCTCATTGGTACCGGACTTCAGCTCCTCGACCATGTGCGCCCACTGATCGCGACGCATGAGGTGATAGTCAATATGCGCCTGCATGTGATCCCTGGCGGCCTGCGGCTCCACCCACTCAAGGTAGGCGGCCTTCAAATGGACGGGGTCCCGCTCACGCGAGTACTCCAGCGGTGAGTACATCCACTCACGGAAGACATCACGGCCCTCCTCGGTGATCCGATACTGCGTCTTCTTGCCGCGGGGTCCCCACGAAACTTCCTCCGCCGTGAGCAGCCCACCTTTTTCCATCTTGCGCAGCTCCGGATAGATCTGGGAATCCGGGGCGTGCCAGACGAAACCCACAGAGGACCCGAAGCGTTTCGCGAGGTCATATCCGGTCATTGGCTCAACGGAAAGCAAGGCCAGGATGGCGTGGCGGAGACTCATGAGAAGTTCCTTTCAAGGTCTTGCCAATAACTATATCTATAGATAGTGTGTGACGCACCCCACCATCTATGTCCATAGATAGTTGGGTGCATTTGGAAATTTGCGAAAGGTCAACGATGACTGTGCTTCAGTCCAGCAGTTCCACCACCAGCAAGGTTCTTGGGCATCCCGTGAATGCCTGGTACGTCGCCGCTTGGGATCACGAAGTGACCCGCAAACCCATGGCACGTCGCATTGCCAACAGGCCACTGGCCCTATATCGCACCGAGGATGGCAAAGCTGTGGCTCTTGCCGATGCTTGCTGGCATCGGCTGGCTCCCCTCTCCATGGGGAAGGTGGTGGGGAGGGACGAGATCCAGTGCCCCTACCACGGCATCCGGTACAACTCAGCGGGGCGCTGTACTTCCATGCCGGCGCAGGAGACGATCAATCCCTCCGCCACTGTCCCCTCCTTTCCCGTGGTGGAACGGCACCGGTTCGTTTGGGTCTGGTTGGGAGATCCCGGGAAAGCGGACCCGGACCTCGTTCCGGACATGCACCAAATGGACAGCCCTGAATGGGCCGGCGACGGACAACTGATCTACGCCCCGTGCAACTACCAGCTGGTGCTCGACAACCTGATGGACCTCACCCATGAGGAATTCGTCCACTCCTCCAGCATCGGTCAGGAGGAACTGAGCGAGTCGGACTTCGTTGTCTCCCATGAGGGCCAGACCGTCACGGTCACCCGTTGGATGCTCGATATAGAGGCCCCGCCCTTCTGGCTCAAGAACATGCGGGACAAGTTCCCCGGGTTCACCGGCAGGGTCGACCGGTGGCAGATCATCCGCTACGAGGCACCATCGACAATCCGGATTGACGTCGGTGTCGCCAAGGCGGGGTCCGGCGCCCCCGAAGAGGACCGGAGCCAGGGCGTCAATGGCTACGTGATGAACACCATCAGTCCGGAGACTGACAAGAGCTGCCACTACTTTTGGGCCTTCATGCGCAACTACTGCCTCGACAGCCAGCTGATCACCACACAATTGCGCGATGGAGTGGACGGCGTCTTTGCCGAGGACGAGGCCATGCTGACCGCGCAGCAGGAAGCCATCGACGCCAACCCCGATTACGAGTTCTACAGCCTCAACATCGATGCCGGGGGAATGTGGGTGCGCCGGATGATAGAGCGGATGCTTGAGGCCGAGGGCCGCCTGGCCGCTGCCGTCTAAGCACCCGGCTTCGAGGAGAAAAGACAATGGCAGCAAACAACACCGAAGTCTGGCAGTCCGCAAGGGTCGCCGCAGTGGTCGAAGTCGCAACAGGCATCAGGCGGATTGAGCTCACCCCATCCATGCCTGTTCCCGCTGAACCGGGATCCCACGTCGACGTTATGGTCGTCGTTGACGGCGCGCAGGAAAAGCGCTCCTATTCAGTGGTGGAGTGCTCCGAGGATGGTGCTCGCCTGGTCATCAGTGTTTTGAAGGCCCCCGCTTCCAGAGGCGGCTCTGTCTTCATGCATATGCTCCAGGAAGGCGAGACCCTACGCATAACGCAGCCGCTACAGAACTTCCCTCTCCGCATCGGCGCAGAGCGGTACGTGCTCCTTGCGGGAGGAATCGGCATCACCGCCATCAAGAACATGGCTGACGTCCTCCGCAGCGTCAAGGCAGATTACACGCTGGTCTACGTCGGCCGGAGCCGCAGGGCAATGGCATACCTGGAGGATTTGCGGCAGTTGCACGGAGACAGACTCCGGGTTCATGTCGATGACGAAGGCAATGGCCTGGACGTCAGCACATTGGTGGACGACCTCGATGCGACGACCGAGCTGTACATGTGTGGCCCGATCCGTCTGATGGACGCCGTGCGACGTGCATGGGGAGAACGCAACCTTTCCTTGCCGAATCTGCGCTACGAGACGTTTGGCAATTCAGGCTGGTACGACCCCGAAGAATTCATCGTCAGCATCCCCCGACTGGGCGTTGAAGCCACTGTCGGTCGTGGCCGCTCCATGCTTGAGGCACTCGAAGACGCGGGCGTGGACATGATGTTCGACTGCCGCAAAGGCGAATGCGGACTCTGCGAAGTGCGGATCCTGAACCTCCAAGGCACCCTCGACCACCGCGACGTGTTCTACAGCGAGAGACAGCAACATGCGACCGACAAGATGTGCTGCTGTGTTTCCCGCGCCGTCAGCCGTCCTGGTCCAAGCAAGACAGCCGGATCCCCGGCAGTCCTGACCATCGACGTTTCCTGAGCCCAGTTACCCCGGACATCAGCACCGTCTCGATGCCCTATCCGCTCCACGCCCCGACGGTGGACGGCACGATACGACGAAGTATCTCCAAGAAAGGTTTACCGTGGACGTAAAGAGTGAGATCAAGAACTCACCCATGAGTCGCTTTCAGATAGTGACAGTGACCATCTGCCTCATCCTCATCATGATCGACGGCTTTGACGTCCTGGTCATGTCATTCACAGCCCCGACGCTTTCGGCCGAATGGAAAGTGCCCCCCATCGAATTGGGCTACCTCCTCAGCGCCGGGCTGTTCGGCATGTCGGCAGGCTCCATTCTGTTGACGCCCTTGGCGGACAAAATCGGGCGCAGGAACCTGACCCTGGTTGCGCTGTCCATCATTTCGGTTGGCATGATCTTGTCCGTGACGGCGGCAGATGTTCCCCAGCTGATCGCCTACAGGGTCTTCACCGGACTGGGCATTGGCGGCATGATCGCCAATCTCAGTGTCCTTGTTTCCGAATACTCCTCGGACCGCCGTCGTGGCATGGCCATGGGAATCTTCTCCGCGGGCTACCCGATCGGCGGAGCCGTCGGCGGTGTTATCGCCGGGTCATTGATTGCCTCATATGGATGGCGGGCGGCGTTTGCCTTCGGTGCCGTCGTCAGCGTGGCCATGTTGATTGCCAGCTGGTTCCTTCTGCCGGAATCGCTCGAATACTTGGCCGAGAAGGGAACCGACCGTTCACTTCCCGCGATCAACAAAATTCTTGGCAGGATGGGCCGCCCCCAGCTGACGGAACTTCCAGCCGCCCCTTCCCTGCTTGAAAATTCCGAAAATGTCTTCAAGGAAGTCTTCGGGTCCAGGATGTTGGGTAAAACGCTTCTCATGTGGATCGGTTATGCGTTCCTTATCGCAGCCTTCTATTTCGCCAACACGTGGACGCCCAAAATCATGGCCGAAGCAGCAGGGGACAACCAGCTCGGTGTCACCGCCGGAATTCTCGTCAGCACTGGTGGCATTGTCGGCGCCCTTGGGTTCGGCGTTATGTCGACCTGGGTCAAGAGTCGTCTCCTGAACACCCTCTGCTTGGTGGTAGCCGGCATCGCCTACATCGCCTTTGCCGGCTCATTCGGCGCCACTGGCTTTGCACTGGCCCTGGCCACACTCGTCGGCATGCTCACCAACGCAGGCGTGGCCGGTTATTACACCATCGTGCCGCCCTTGTATTCGGCGAAGGCAAGGGCATCCGGGTTCGGTTGGATGATCGGTGTTGGGCGTTTGGTCTCCATCGTCGCCCCGATCCTGGTCGGATATTTGATTGCCGCCGGAATACCGCCGGTCACCATCTTCTATCTTTTCGCAGTCCCCTTGTTCCTGTCCGCCCTTTGCTGTGTGGCACTGGGCAGGGTACTTCGGCGATACGAGTCCACGGACTCCGCGCGTACGGAAGCTGACGAGCCCGCAATGAGCTAACGGGAATGGTTCCTGTCAGACCGCTGGGATAAACGACGGAAATGAAAAAGGAGAGCTACCACATTGGTAGCTCTCCTTTTATCCTGCTTCCGGCAGGACCTTTATGGTGGAGCTGAGGGGACTCGAACCCCTGACCCCCTGCATGCCATGCAGGTGCGCTACCAGCTGCGCCACAGCCCCATATTCTTGCCGCTTAGCGCTTGGCCTTTGAGGCCATCCGCGCCGAAGCAACTCAAATATCTTAGAACAGCATTTCCGAAAATTCCAAATCGGGCATATTCGGCATGCGGACTGCTCCTAGGCGTCGGACTCCCCCGCGGCTGTGGTGTTGGCTTGGGCCGCGTCGCCGAGCTCGAGGTCGACCACAGGGCAGTCCTTCCACAGTCGCTCAAGGGCGTAGAACACGCGGTCTTCGGCATGCTGGACGTGGATAACGATGTCTGCGTAGTCCAAGAGGACCCAGCGTCCCTCCGAACGGCCTTCACGGCGGACCGGGCGAAGATCTTGCTTCAGCAGCTCCTCTTCGATCCCGTCGACAATGGCATTGACTTGCCGCTCGGTGGGAGCGGAGGCAATCAGGAAAACATCCGTCAGCGCCAGACGTTCGCTGACATCAAGAGCGACGATGTCTTCTGCCAGCTTGTCGGCCGCGGCACGTGCAGCATGACGGGCGAGAGTGATGGATTGTTCGTGTGCAGACAAGGGAACTCCTAGTTGTGGCGCGTGGCCGGAAAGTGGCTTAAGCCGTGTTGGGGCGGATTATCCGCTGGTAATCATGATGATGCCGACGATCAGGGCCACCAGGCCCAGTGCCAGGACGCCGTACTGCAGCAAACGGTTGCGCTGGGCCCTGGCCAGGCCGGCGGTGTTGGCGTCCAACGGATCCAAGCCGTAGGCGGTACTGGCAGACACTGGGGGCCTCTGCGCTTCTTCACCGGGCTCAATCCTGGTCGCAGATTTGTTCCTGGCCGATCGGGCTACTGCCTCGGCCCGGGCAAGTACGCCCGCACGGCCGCGCGGGGCGCGTTCCTTGGCTGGAGCCTGTGCGGCATCAAGCTTAGGACCGGATGAGGTGACCACCGGAACGAAGGTAGTACTCGGACGCTTCATCACCGGACGTTCAACGCCGGGGACCTTGACGAACTCCAGCGGAGTCACCATCGCCAGGTTGTTCGCCGTTGAAGGACCGGCCGATGCGGACGGAGCCTTGCCCTGCCCGGCTTGGTTTGGGCCGGCTTGGTTCTGCTCGGCAAGTTTCTGCTTCGCTGCGGCGCGCTTGTTCAGCACTGCCGCGCGCTCAGCCAAAGCAATCTGCTGGGCCAGGACGTCAGGATCAACAGCCAGAGGATCCTGCTCGGCAATGTGTTCAAGTTTGGAGGTCTGGTTCTGGACCTGCGCAGCAATCAGTTCGCGGACTGCCAGAGCCTGTTCCACGGACATCCCGGACTCCGCGGGACCGCTGGGAGCCCCTGAGGGAACAGCCTTTGCCGGTTGTGCGGGCTCTTGTTTCTGCGTGGAGTCTTGGAGCGGCGCAACTTCCTCCTGCTGCGCAGGCGCTTGCTGCTTGCCGCCATCCTTGACCGCGGCCTCGCCCTTGGCGCCAGGCAGAGGAACGACCGGGTTCATGGACGTGGCGACTTCTGCCTGAAGCTGCTGAAGCCGCAGCTGGCGTCGTGTGGGTGGGCCGCCGCCGGACAGTTGCTCTTCCTTGTCAGCGAGCTCCTTGATGGTACGCAAGGCAGCACGGTCACGGGCCCGGATCTGGGACGAACGTTCCTGTGCTGCGGCGCCCACCGCATCTACGGGGGCGTCTGCGGCACGGCGGTTGCGGGCGTGCAAACGCTCTGCACCGACGGCGGTATCTGCCTGCTGGGGTGCGGCGGCCTCCGACTGGACCTCAGGGTTCTCTTCCCGGGCACGACGAAGCTCACGCCTGCTGCGGATGGGTCGCTGTTCCTGGCTGCTCATATTACAAACTCATTCAGTACGTGCTTGGTCGTCTGATCCGGAAAGTGCCGGCGAAAGATCTCCCGGTACGGCGTCCGGCGCATACAGTCCATACTTGGCGATGTACTGCACAACGCCATCCGGCACCAGGTACCACACGGGGTTGCCCGCACCGACACGGATACGGCAATCCGTGGAGGAGATCGCCATGGCCGGAACTTCCAACAGGCTGACATCGTCGGTCCGCCCGAGGTCGTTCAGCTCGTGCCCGGGCCGGGTCACTCCCACGAAATGGGCCAGTGACCAGAGTTCGTCCACGTCTTTCCATGACAGGATCTGCGCCAGGGCATCCGCGCCCGTGATGAAGAACAGGTCGGCATCAGGACGCTGCGCCCGAAGATCGCGCAGGGTGTCGATGGTGAACGTCGGGCCTGGCCGGTCCACATCGACGCGGCTGACGGTAAACCGGGGGTTTGATGCAGTGGCGATGACAGTCATCAAGTACCGGTGCTCGGGTTCGCTGACCAGTTTGTGCGACTTCTGCCACGGCTGACCCGTAGGCACGAAAACGACTTCGTCGAGGTCGAACTTGGCTGCGACTTCACTTGCAGCCACAAGGTGGCCGTGGTGGATGGGATCAAAGGTTCCACCCATCACGCCCAGCCGAAGCCTGCGCTCCGACTCCCCGCGAGGTGTTGCGGCAATAATGTTAGTGGCCCTGGCCGTGGGTGTGCTTGTTCGGGTGCTGGCGGTGCGGGTCAGCGTGCTCTTCCACTGCCTCGTGGCGGTTGCCCAGGTTGGTGTAGGACAGGGTCACGAACATGAGAACCAGCAGCAGGGCGAACATGACGACGCCGAAGACCCACGGCTCGGCCCACAGCGGGGCGAGTTCCTCGTGGCCGCCTTCTGTCTGGGCGGCAATGGACGTGGCGATCTGCTGAAACAGCATCTTCTCCCCTAGTTGGTTCTCAAAGGATTTCGACGGCGGGACTCCCCGCCGTTCCTGGCTTCTGTTCTATGTTACCGCGTTGCTAGCCGCGGACTTGGCCTTCGCCTTGCACGATCCACTTTGTGGTGGTCAATTCGCTAAGCCCCATGGGGCCTCGGGCGTGAAGCTTCTGCGTGGAGATGCCGACCTCGGCACCGAGGCCGAGTTCGCCGCCGTCGGTAAACCGCGTTGATGCATTGACAATCACGGCCGCGGAGTCGATTTCTGCGATAAACCGCTCTGCATTGGCCAGGTTGTTCGTCAGGATGGCTTCTGTGTGCCCGGTAGTCCACTTGCGGATGTGCTTCACGGCGTCATCCAGGCTGTCCACCATGGCTACGGCGAGGTCGAGGTCCATGTACTCAGTGGCCCAGTCGTCGTCGTCCGCCGGAACGGTCTCGACACTGCTGCCAAGTGCGGCAGCAATCCGGTCGTCGACGTGGAGCGTCACGCCGGCTTTCCGCAAGGCGGCCGCAACCGCCGGCAGAGTGGTGGAACCCGAGTGCACCAGGAGTGTCTCGACGGTGTTGCAGACACTGGGACGCTGGGTTTTGGCGTTGAGGAGAATCTCCACTGCCATCTCTTCACCCGCAGATTCATCGATGAAGATATGGACGTTGCCCTCTCCGGTTTCGATGACGGGCACCGAAGAGTTGTTCACGACGGTCTGGATAAGGTCCCGTCCGCCCCGGGGAATGAGGACATCCACCCGGCCGCGGGCACGCATCAGGACATTGGCACCCTCGCGGCCGTACTGGTCAACGGTCTGGACAGCATCGGCGGGAAGCCCCACCGAGTCCAGGGCATCACGGAGGATCCGGACCAAGGCCTCGTTCGTGTTCGCGGCAGCGGAGCCACCGCGGAGAATCACGGCGTTGCCACTCTTGAGGGCCAAGCCCGCAATGTCAACAGTGACGTTGGGGCGGGCTTCATAGATGGCAGCGACAACGCCCATGGGGACGTTGACCTGGCGAAGGCGGAGGCCGTTGGGCAGCGTCTGTCCCCGGACCACATTGCCCACGGGATCGGGCAGGCCGGCCAGGTTCTCCAAGGCGGCAACCAAGCCGTCAATACGCTCCGGAGTCAAGGTAAGGCGGTCTAGAAGGGCTGCGGACGTGCCGTTGGAGCGGCCTGCGGCGACATCCTTGGCATTGGCTTCGAGTACGTGCTTGCGGTTCTCCAGCAACGCGGCACCGATGGCACGAAGCGCACGGTCCTTCCACGCGCGGTTCGCCTGCCCAAGGCGACGGGCAGCCTTGCGTGAACGGTCGGCAATGGCGTGGACTGCAGCCTCAAGCTCTTCCGGTGACAGCGGAAGGCGACCTGCCGCAGGGTTCTCCGGTGCGTGGCCGGTGGTACCGGTAACGTCGGAGATCACGGGGGCGTCAGGGGTCAGCGCTTCAGTCATGCACCCAGTTTAGATGAGCGGGGCCTCTGCAGAAGCACCAGATCGTCAACATGAACAACTTCACGGTCATAGCCCTGCCCCAGGGACTGGCCAAGCTCCTGCGTGGTTCGGCCCAGCATGCGGGGAAGCTCCTGGGATGAGTAATTCACCAGCCCGCGGGCCACGATGCTTCCGTCCAGTGACACCATCTCCACGGGATCACCGGCTTCGAAGTCACCGCTGACCCCCGCGATACCTGCCGGAAGCAGCGAGCGGTGCCGGTCGCGCACGGCTTTCACCGCGCCGTCGTCGAGAGTCAACCTGCCGTGGACCGTAGCCAGGTGGGCCAGCCACAGAAGGCGGACAGGTTTACGGCTGCCGTTCACCGCGAACCAGGTTCCGACATCCTCCCCTGCCAGGGCGGCTGCTGCGTTGGCCGTGGAAGTTACCAGCGCATGGATGCCCGATCCGGCGGCTATGGAGGCGGCCTCGACCTTGGTCATCATGCCGCCGGTTCCAACACCGGCCTTGCCGGCCTTGCCGATGGTCACGTCCTCCAGATCCTGGGGGCCTCGGACCAGCGGGATGCGCCGGGCCCCCTGGGAGGGAGGACCGTCATAGACGGCGTCGACGTCGGAGAGCAGCACGAGCGCGTCAGCGCGGACGAGGTGCGCCACGAGTGCCGCGAGGCGGTCGTTATCACCAAAACGGATTTCGTGGGTGGCCACGGTGTCATTCTCATTGACCACCGGCACGACACCGAGGTTAAGCAACCGGTCCAGGGCCCGGAAGGCGTTGGTGTGCTGGGTACGGCGCATGAGGTCATCGGCTGTCAGCAGAACCTGGCTCACAGTGACCCCGTGGGCGTTGAAGGCCTGCGTGTAGCGCGCCATCAGGAGCCCCTGGCCGACGCTCGCTGCTGCTTGCTGCGTGGCGAGATCCTTGGGCCGCTTGGCCAAGCCCAAGGGAGCCAACCCGGCGGCAATGGCGCCCGAGGACACCAGGATGATCTCGGTGCCTGCGTTTCGCTTCCCGGCGAGGGCGTTGACCAACTGGGTCAGGGATTTCTCGGAGATGCCGCCTTTGATGCTGGTCAAGGAGGAGGAACCCACCTTGACCACGATCCGTTTGGCGTCAGCTATCCCCTGGCGTTCCAATCCTGCCGCTTCCCCGGGAGCTTCGATGGTCCTAGTCGTCATCACCGGAATCCAGCGTGCTCTCCCTCACTGTCCGCGCGCGGCGACCGCTGACGGATTCAGTCCATATGCCCGCTTTGCGCTCGGCTTCCAGCTCAGCGCGTGCTGCAGCCTTGGCTTCGCGGCGCTCGATCTGCTCTTCGCGCTTTTGCGAGCGGGTGGGCCGGTCGCCGATGTCGGCGATACGGATGTCGGTGCCTCGCGGCGTTGCCAGCAGTTCGGCACCGGCCATCATGGTGGGCTCCCAGTCGAAGACGACGCCGTCGTCCTCACCGATGACCACGGTATCGCCGGGCTTGGCGCCGACCTTGAACAGCTCAGTCTCAACACCAAGCTTGGCGAGACGGTCCGCCAGGTAGCCGATGGCTTCCTCGTTGGTGAAGTCGGTCTGCTTGACCCAGCGCACGGGCTTTTCACCCAGGACGCGGAACAGCGGCTCGAGGTTCTTCTCCTCGCGGCGGATCTTGAAACCGGATTCGTTGACCGCACGTGGCCGCAGTACCGGCGCAGCCACCTTGGGTGGGGCAACCTCGACGGCGTCCCGCGCAGCCTTGACGATCTCGGCCATGGCGAAGCCGAGCTGGCGCAGGCCCTCATGGCTGGTCGCCGATACTTCGAAGACGCGGTAACCGCGTGCCTCAAGGTCGGGGCGGACGAACTCTGCCATGTCCTTGCCGTCAGGAAGGTCCACCTTGTTCAGGACTACGAGCTTGGGACGCTCGTTCAACGGAACAACTTCACCGTCGACGCCTGCATAGCTCATATCAACGGCGTACTTCTCAAGCTCGGCCTCAATGATGGCCAGGTCCGACAGGGGATCACGGTCGGATTCCAGGGTTCCGCAATCAAGGACGTGGACCAGCGCTGCGCAACGCTCCACGTGCCGCAGGAAGTTATGGCCGAGGCCCTTGCCTTCGCTGGCACCTTCAATGAGGCCCGGGACGTCGGCAATGGTGAAGCGCACATCGCCCGCTTGCACCACGCCGAGGTTGGGAATCAGCGTAGTGAAGGGGTAGTCGGCGATCTTCGGGCGCGCAGCTGACATGGCGGCAATCAGGCTGGACTTGCCGGCAGAGGGGAACCCGACGAGTGCGATGTCGGCAATGGACTTCAGTTCCAGGACGATGTCGCTGGATTCGCCCTCGATGCCGAGCAACGCGAATCCGGGAGCCCGGCGCTTCTGCGATGACAGGGCCGCATTGCCGAGGCCTCCCTGGCCGCCTGCAGCTGCAACGTATTCGGTTCCCTCGCCCACGAGGTCAGCCAGGACTTCGCCGTCCTTGGTCTTGACCACGGTGCCGTCGGGTACCGGAAGAACCAGGGTTTCGCCGTTCTTGCCCCCGCGCCAGTCACCCATGCCCGGGCCACCGTTGGTGGCGTGGCGGTGGGGTGCGTGGTGGTAGTCCAGCAACGTGGTTGTCTGCGCCGAGACACGAAGGATGACGTCGCCGCCATTGCCGCCATTGCCGCCGTCGGGACCCCCGAGCGGCTTGAATTTCTCGCGCTTTACGGAGACACAGCCGTGGCCGCCGGTTCCGCCGGATACGTGCAGTACTACCCGGTCTACAAAGCTCGCCACGTGGATCTCCTCAGTTGCTGTTTCCAGCGTTGTTGCTGTTGCCAGCGCTGTTGCAAAACCAGTGCGCCGTGGGCGCCCTAGTCGATTGTAATGCGGTTAAAAGAACGGTGGAGCGGGCCGTTTGGCCCGCTCCACCGGTTCAGAACTTGTTGTTACTCTGCAGCTGCAGCAGCAACGATGTTCACTACGCGACGGCCGCGGCGAGTACCAAACTCAACCGCACCGGCCTGCAGGGCGAACAGGGTGTCGTCGCCACCGCGACCGACGCCTGCACCGGGGTGGAAGTGGGTTCCACGCTGGCGGACGATGATCTCGCCGGCGGAAACTACCTGACCGCCGAAGCGCTTGACGCCCAGGTACTGTGCGTTGGAGTCACGACCGTTGCGAGTGGAACTCGCGCCTTTTTTGTGTGCCATGTGAAATGCCTGCCTCTAAATTTCTGGGGAAACTGAAAATCTGAACAGCGGTAACGAAAGTTACGCGATGCTGGTGATCTTGATCTTGGTCAGTTCCTGACGGTGACCCTGACGCTTCTTGTAGCCGGTCTTGTTCTTGAACTTCTGGATGACGATCTTCGGACCACGGAGGTCTTCGAGGATTTCAGCCGTGACCTTGACGTTGGCCAGTTCCGCAGCAGCGGAGGTGACCTTGTCGCCGTCAACCAGGAGCAAGGCGGGCAGCTCAAGCGTGCTGCCGGCTCCACCGGGGACGCGGTTCAGCGTTACGTAGTCTCCAACGGAAACTTTTTCTTGGCGGCCGCCTGCGCGGACAATCGCGTACACCACTTGGGTACTCACTTCTCTCGACGTTTATAACTAAATTTGCGTGCGGAACCTGAGCCGGAAATGAGGCTGGGTTCGCGCTGTGCCTCAACGCCGTGGACTCCTGATCGAAGCCCGCGAGTCATCCCATGAACAATTCCACGGGGCATAACCCAAGTGTTGGCGTAAGCACCGAAGATCAAGATTACGCTAGTTTGACCCTCAGCTGCAAATGAGGCCGGGTCCGGAGGCTGCCACGTGACTTGCGTCACGAGTCGTAACGGACTCTCCCGGCACCGTGCCCATACAGCCTACAGGG
Source organism: Paenarthrobacter sp. AB444 (assembly GCF_028736865.1). NCBI lineage: Bacteria > Bacillati > Actinomycetota > Actinomycetes > Micrococcales > Micrococcaceae > Paenarthrobacter > Paenarthrobacter sp. AB444. The sequence goes on from NZ_JAQZBY010000016.1 coordinate 55,952, forward strand.
TTCGGCAACGAATCACGCGATCCGGCGCGCGGAGGAAGCCGGCTTTGCTGCCCGAGCGACGAATGGTGCCCTAGGCGTGAAGCCTGGGAGCGTCAAAGAACGCGGTCTCATAGCGACAGGACTGCCTGAAGGCCTCCAGCATGTCCGCACGCTCACGAGCGGTAGCTGAGAGTGCAGCTGCGTCCGTGAAGTTGATCGCTTCGCGGGTGGCAGCGGCGAAAGCTTCGTCCGCATACGTCCTCAGCCACTCCGCGTAAGGGTGGGCGGCTGAAGCCCCCGCCTCCACAAAGGCGGCATGGAGCTTCTGCCCTACTTCGGCGTACAACCAGTAGCAAGGCAGGATCGCGGCCAGAACCACTGCATAGCTGCCCGACGTCGAAGCGGCCAGCAGGTGGTCCACATAGGCTTTGGTCACTGGTCCCGTCACGCCCGATGCCTCGCGGGTACTCAGCCAGTTCCTGTGCAGTTCCGATTCCACTTCGAGGCACTGCTGTGATCCCTTGGCCCAGAACAGTTGTTCTTCTTCAGTTGGCGCCAACGCGCCGGCCCGGGCCAGCACCCTGGAATAGCCATTCAAATAGATGGCATCCTGTGCCAGGTAGTAACTGAATGCAGGCTCCGGCAGCTGCCCGGACTGCAGTTCCTGGATGAAGTTCAGCTCATGGATTCTTTCAAGCTCAGGGACGGCTTCTTTCCACAAGATGGCAGCGAACCCGCCCGTTTGGAGCTTGCGCTGGTGATGGAAGTGGTCCACTGGTCCGTTGCCTTCGCCGACCTCCAGCTCAACTGAACCCCTCAGCGCCTGGAGCAGCCACGGCTTTACCTCGCGCAACGACGCTTCCCAGTCACCCGTACGTACCTGGACGGTGGCCATCGCCGACGACAACGAGCACCCAGTGCCATGGCTGTTCTTTGTCTCAATCCGTGGACCGGCTACCTCGACGACATCCTGGTGCAACAAGCCAACGGTGTTGATCAACGCGTCCGGACACTCGGCGCCAGCCAGGTGACCGCCCTTGACCAGGACGGTGTTTCCGCATTCCGCGGCAAGGCGCTTGCCCTGCTCCAGGGCCGAAGCCCAATCGGCCGCCTCAGACTCGCCCAACAATATGGCAAGTTCCGGCAAGTTGGGCGTGATGAGGTCCGCCAACGGCAGCAAGGAACGAAGGGCCTCGACGGCAGACTCCGTCAGGAGGCGGTCACCGCTGGTGGCCACCATCACCGGGTCAAGGACGACGACGGCGGGATGCACTTCCCCAAGCCACCTGCGGACTTCATCAATCACCTCTGCGTCCCCCAGCATGCCGATCTTGACGGCATCGATGGCGATGTCGCTGCTGATCGCGGTCAACTGTTGCCGCAGGAACTCCACCGGGGGTACGTGGACGGCACTGACACCCTGGGTGTTTTGTGCGGTCAGGGCCGTGATGGCAGCCATTCCGTAACCGCCGTGGGCGGCGATGCTCTTAAGGTCTGCTTGGATCCCGGCGCCTCCGGAGGGATCTGAGCCTGCGATGCTCAGTACCCGTGGGGTCTGCCTGTGGTCCGCCACCAGCGGATACACAGAGGAATATGACAACTCGGCCATGAGGACATCCCTTCGCCGGTGCTAACCGGACAGGTTCAACGGGTCTGGATCTCAGCCCGGCCCACCGCCTGGCACCCCGTGTCAGTCCCCCAGCCTAACGCACCGAAAAGGGCGAGGGCCCCGTAATGCCCGCTCCTGGCGGATATTACAGGGCCCTCGAAACCACTGACGTCGATCAGAGCTCGGAGGCAGGCACGCCGACACCCAGGATGATGGGTTCCTCCGAAGCCGGTTTCCGGACCGGTTCTGCCGGCGCCTTGGACTGGTGTGCCGATCCCTGGGCAGCTGTGGCAGCTTCCTCGTGGTGCTCAACACTGGTCTCGTTGGCCGCACCTTGTGCCCTGCTGGCACTGCGGTTGCGGCGGCCCCGGCGACCCCTCGAAGCCGCAGGAGCTTCTCCGGACGAAGGAACCTGTGCGGCGGCTGCCGGGGCCGCCCCGGCAGCTGGAGCCGCTGCACTCTCCGAAGCGCCCTCTTCCTCGGCGGACGGAGCGGCACCGAGGTGCGAGAACGCCTCGGCCAATCGGTCCAGGCTCATGGCAGGCTTGGACGTTTGCGGCTCGTCATGGTGTTCGACGAAAGGCAGCGCAACCTCTTCGCCGCCGAAGCGCAGCACCGGGGTGGAGCGCGCTTCACGGACGGCGGCATCGTGGGCCTCAGTGGCCTGGTCGGTTGGAGCATCCTTTGCCGCAGCAGAAATGGATCCTGTCCCGGCCTCGTGCCGCCCGGCAGCCCGTGCCAGCTCTTCGGCCTTGTGGATTTCGTCATCGTGCAGGTGGGCAGCATGCGCTGCGGCGGCAATGGTCGCCAGCGCTGCACGGGTCGCTTCAGCTTTTGCCTGGCGCGCAGGGTCCTGTGGTTCCGGGTGTGCCGCCAGGGCAGCCGGAGCTGAGGGCGCCGTGTGGACCTGGGCGGGTGCTTCGGCTGCCCCCTGCGCTCCTCCCTTGCCGCGACGACGCTTGCGTTCCGTGCGCGCGGTGGGCTGTTGCGCCTCGGTGTTGGGACGGTGCTGCTCGACAGCCGCCACGTTGGCACGACGATGCTCCACGGGCTCGTCGTGTGTCACGACACCGCGGCCTGCGCAATGCTCACACTGTTCACCGAAGACCTCAAGGAGTCCGGTACCCATGCGTTTGCGCGTCATCTGCACCAAACCGAGCGAGGTCACTTCAGCAACCTGGTGCTTGGTACGGTCGCGGCCCAAGCATTCGACCAGGCGGCGCAGCACGAGATCGCGGTTGGATTCCAGCACCATGTCGATGAAGTCGATGACAATAATGCCGCCGATGTCACGCAGGCGAAGTTGCCGGACTACTTCCTCGGCAGCTTCAAGGTTGTTCTTGGTGACTGTCTCCTCGAGGTTGCCGCCGCTGCCGGTGAACTTACCGGTGTTGACGTCCACCACGGTCATGGCCTCAGTGCGGTCGATGACCAACGAACCACCGGAAGGCAGGAAGACCTTGCGTTCGAGTGCCTTGTGGATCTGCTCATCGATGCGCCAAGCGGAGAAGATGTCCTGGTCCTTGGTCCACTTTTCGAGCCGGCCCACCAGATCGGGAGCAACGTAGGTGACGTAGGCCTCGATGGTGTCCCAGGCATCGTCACCGGAGACGATCAGCTTGGAGAAGTCCTCGTTGAAGACGTCGCGGACCACCTTGATGGTGAGGTCCGGTTCGCCGTAGAGCAGTTCCGGTGCCAGCACCTTGGTGGAGGCAGCCTGCCCTTCGATGCCCTCCCACTGCGCGCGCAGCCGGTTGATGTCGTGGGTCAGTTCTTCTTCCGATGCGCCCTCAGCGGCGGTGCGGACAATGACGCCGGCGTTTTCCGGCAGGCGGTCCTTGAGGATCCGCTTGAGGCGGTTGCGTTCGACGTCGGGCAGCTTGCGGGAGATACCGGTCATGGATCCACCGGGCACGTACACCAGGTAGCGGCCCGGGAGGGAAATCTGGCTTGTGAGGCGGGCACCCTTGTGCCCCACGGGGTCCTTGGTGACCTGGACCAGGACAGAGTCCCCCGACTTCAGTGCGTTCTCGATCCGGCGAGGCTGGCCTTCAAGGTTGACCGCGTCCCAGTTCACTTCACCGGCGTAGAGCACCGCGTTGCGGCCGCGTCCGATGTCCACGAAGGCAGCTTCCATCGAGGGCAGGACGTTCTGGACCTTGCCCAGGTACACGTTGCCGATCAGTGAGTCCTGCTGCGTCTTGGACACAAAGTGCTCAGCCAGTACGCCGTCCTCAAGGACGCCGATCTGGATTCTGTCATCGCGCTGGCGGACGATCATCTGCCGGTCCACCGACTCGCGGCGTGCCAGGAACTCCGCTTCGGTGATCACCTGGCGGCGGCGTCCGGTCTCGCGTGACTCGCGACGACGCTGCTTCTTCGCCTCGAGGCGGGTAGAGCCCTTTACGCTGGCGACCCGGTTGGAGGGGGCAGTTTCCGTGATGGGGCGCGGTGCGCGGACACGGGTGACCGTGTTGGGCGGATCATCGTCCGAGCCGCCGGTCAGTTCAAGGTCCTGGTCTCCACGGCGGCGCCTGCGACGACGACGCGAGGTAACGCCGTCTTCGAGGGCTTCAGCTGCCGGAGCCTCGTCGTCCCCGGAGTCGCTGCTGTCTTCGCTGTCATTCTCTCGCTCGGTCCCGCGGCGGCCACGGCGGCCACGGCTCCGGCGGCGGCGACGGCTGCCACCTTCGTCCAGTTCGCCCTCAGCGCCGGTTTCAGCGTCGTCCTCAGCCTCGTCGCCTTTTTCTTCCACAGCCGCGGCGCGCGGAACAGTGGTCAGGTCCGGAGCCTGGAAAATCATGGAAGTAATGGAAACCGGCTCCATGAACAGTGACGTCGCAGCAGGAGCGGCTTCTTCAGCAGGCGTGGCCTCCTCGACAGCTTCTTCTTCAGCGGCAGGCGCCTCCGGCTGGGAGCCGGCGTCCGGCGTCGTGGTTTCCGCGGCAGGTTCTTCGACCACTTCCGCAGCAACCGGGGCCTCTTCCGCTTCTACCTTCGGCTTGGCAGCACGACGACGGCGGACCGGCTTTTCGGGAGCGGCTTCCACGATTGCTTCGGGCTGGCTTTCGGCAGCGGCTTCCTGGCCGACGGCGGTTTCCTCACCAAGTCCGGGCAGCGGCTCGGCCGGTTCCACCTTCTTGCGGGCCCGGGTCCGGCGTACGGGCTTTTCCGTGGCTTCGAGAGCTGGCGCCTCAGCTGCAGGGGTTTCTACTGCATCGACTGCTTTAGGCGCAGCCTTGCGCCGGGTGCGGGTGGTTTTCTTCGGCGCTTCCGCGTTTTCCGCGGCCGCTGCCTCATCATTAACGGCTACAACCTGGTCATTATCCATATATGGCAACACTCCTGCCCCAGCGACACCGCCACATCCGGCGCCCAGTGGGGCACATATTGTCAAAACCCGCAGGCGTTGACAGAAGTCGATAGTATGCCTTCCGGTTCGCACCATCCTTGGGGTGCGGCAGCCCTGGAAGACCGGTGGCTCAGCTCTGAAACCCGTTGTTCTGCTGCCACAACCAGGTGCCGTCCATTGTCATGGCGGGCCTACCGAAGATCGACGTGATCCTGGCATGCCCAGCTCATGCTGGCGGTCTTGGGAACAAGTCACCGGACCGGAATCCGAATGTGGGTCGGCTTCCAGCCATGTTCATTCTCTCACACCCATACGACTTTGCCCGCTAGGGAGCTGTGTCGCACCGGGCGGCAAAGCCGGGTCGGGAAAAGCTGGGCGCTGCGTCCAGCCTCCGGCGCTACAATCCTCCCAAGAGCACTTCCCGGGCTGCCGGGCATACTGTCGAAAAGGATCAGATCCGCGATGCCGAGCACCGCCAGGGAGAACCTGGCCAAGAAAGCCTCCACCAGCGTGGAGGAACCGTCCACTCAGCAGGAAATGTTGCCAAGGGCCGTACGCGACAAGCCGTTCGCGTGGCTGCTGCTGGTTACCGGCGTCATTGGATGGCTGGCGTCGGGCGCCCTGGTCCTGGAGAAGCTCCAAGTGCTCCAGGATCCAAACCACATCACTGCTTGTGATGTGAACCCGTGGGTTTCCTGCGGAACCGTGATGAAGACGTGGCAGAGTTCCCTCTTCGGGTTCCCCAATATGTTCATCGGCATCGTTGCCTTCGCCGTCATCATCACCACCGCCGTGGGATTGCTCTCCGGAGCGCGTTTCTCACGCGGCTATTGGTTGGGACTCCAAGCGGGCGTGACCCTGGGCTTTGCCTTTGTTGTCTGGTTGTGGTCACAAGCGCTGTACGTCATCAACGTGCTCTGCCCGTTCTGCATGATCGTATGGGCTGTCATGATTCCCATGTTCGTCTGGGTAACCATCCGCAACATCGCCCACGGGGTCATTAAGGCACCGCCGTCCCTGGCCAAGTTGCTCGGCGACTCCGGGTGGATCATCGTGGTGCTGCTGTACGTGGCGGTCATCGCCACCATCTTCTTCGCTTTCATCCACGTCTTCGCCGGGACGTCGGGCTACTAAGCCACGCCGCCAAAAGAAAGGTCCCGTGTTCAAACGAACACGGGACCTTTCGCCTGTCCATGCCTGGATCAGTTGAACCAGATCTTGATTTCGCGCTCTGCCGAATCAACGGAGTCGGAACCGTGGACCAGGTTCTGCTGGACAGCCAAACCCCAGTCGCGGCCGAAGTCACCGCGGATGGTGCCGGGTGCCGCCGTCGTGGGGTCCGTCGTCCCGGCGAGGGAGCGGAAGCCTTCGATGACGCGGTGGCCCTCGAAAACGGCTGCGATGACCGGGCCGCTCAGCATGAACTCAACCAGGGGCTCGTAGAAGGGCTTGCCCACGTGTTCCTCGTAGTGCTGTTCCAGCAGCTCGCGGGTGGCATTGACCTTCTTCAATTCGGCCAAGGTGTAGCCCTTGGCTTCGATGCGGGCCAGGATGCTGCCGCCCAGGTTGCGGGCGACGCCGTCGGGCTTGACCAGGACGAGGGTCCGTTCAATGCTCACAGTTGCTCCAATGTGATGTATTCGGTGGTTTCCCAGCCAGTTTACGGGGTTTGCGGGCCGGCTTCGTCACTGTGGGCCGCGTCCCATTCGGCCTGCTCGCGGTCACGCTGGGCCACCTCGCGGTCAATCCTCATGCCGGCGCGGATCCCGTACCACCAGCAGATTGCGAACAGGACACCCACGATGAACATCATGGGCTCCGCCAGCCCGGTCAGAATGAGCACAATCTGCAGCACCCACCCGAGGGCCACGCCCCACGGCTTGGACAACACGGCGCACGCAAGAACCAGCACCACGCTCAACGCAATGCCCACACCCAGGATGATGCCCGGATCGACCTCGCCACGCTTAAGTCCGAATACGGCGAGCGTGCCGAAGAACGCAACGAAGGCTTCGAGCAGCAGCACCGTGGACGCGAACATCACCTTGGTCGAACGGCGCTTCTTCGGCATCCCGGGACGCCATTCGCGCTGCGCTTTGGTCATTTTCGCCATACTAGGCACCCGCCTTTCCCAGCAGAATCCGGGCCTCCGCCACCACCGTGATGGAACCGGTCACCAACACTCCGCCCGCAAGGTCATCGTTCGATTCGGAACGCTCAACGGCCCACTCAATGGCGTCGTCGAGCTTCTCGGCGATGTGCACGTTTTCTTCGCCGAAACCAAGATCGACGGCGAGCTCAGCCAGTTCAGCGGCGGGCACAGCCCGCGGCGAGGTGGACTGCGTGAAGCAGAACTCCTCGGCGAGGTCCCCCAGTGACTCCTTGAGCGTTTTCAGGATCTCCTCGGCGTCCTTTTCGCGCAGAACTCCCACCACAATCACCAATTTGCTGAAGCTGAACGCTTCCTGGATGGCCTCGGCCGACACCCTGATGCCGTCGGGGTTATGGGCTGCATCCACCACGATGGTCGGTGCGGTCCTGACAACCTCGAGGCGGCCGGGTGAGCTCACGGTGCCGAAGGCCTCCCGGAGTACATCGGCGTCGAGTTCCTTCGCGCCACCGCCGAAAAAGGCTTCAAGGGCAGCCACAGCGACAGCTGCATTCTCGGCCTGGTGGGCACCATGCAGCGGAAGCAGCAGGTCTTCGTAGCGTCCTGCCAGTCCCTGGATGGTCACAACCTGCCCGCCCACGGCCACGTTGCGCGCTTCCACGCCGAATTCGACGCCCTCGAAGCGGAACGGCACGTCGACTTCGCGGGCCTTTTCCAGCAGGACCTGTGCGGCGTCAACCGGCTGGGCAGCGCTTACCAAAAAGCCTCCTGGCTTGATGATTCCGGCTTTCTCGTAGGCGATGTCTTCGGTGGTGTCCCCCAGGAGGTCCGTGTGGTCCAGGGAAATCGGAGTGATGACCGATACCTGGCCATCGCCAACGTTGGTGGCGTCGGTGATGCCACCCAGGCCGACTTCGATCACGGCCACGTCAACTGGCTGGTCCGCGAAAATGGCGAAGCCGAGGATGGTGACGCACTCGAAGTAGGTCAACCGGGGCTGGCCATCGGCGACGAGTTCGTTGTCCACAATCTCGAGGTACGGCCGGATTTCGTCCCAGATCCGCACGAAAGTGTCATCAGAAACGGGTTCACCGTTGATGCTGATCCGTTCGGTCACCTTGGACAGGTGCGGGCTGGTGTAGCGGCCCGTGCTCAGACCGTGCGCGCGCAACCCGGCCTCGATCATGCGGGCAGTGGACGTCTTTCCATTGGTGCCTGTGATGTGGATGATCGGGAAAGCCTTGTTCGGCTCCCCCAGCACATCCATGGCCCGGAACAGCGGCGCAAGGCGCGGTTCCATCTTGTTTTCCGGTGCGCGGCCGAGGAGTTCGGCATAGACGCTCTCGACGGAGAATTCGTCAGTCATGGATCAGGCCCCTGCCTTCTCTACGGTGATCCGGGGTTCTCCCGCACCCGAAACCAGGGCTTCCAGCTCCAAGGTCAGCGTTTCCGTCTTGACCAGCCCGGCGTTGGCCTTGAGGGCATCGACGACGTCCTGCTGTGCTTCCACCGTGGTGTTGATACGGTCGCTCACATTGAAGCCGGCATCCTTGCGTGCCTGCTGGATGGCACGGACCATGTCACGGGCGAGGCCTTCGGCCGCGAGTTCCGGGGTGACCTCGGTGTTCAGGACCACGAAGCCGCCACCTGGCAGCACCGCAACGGAAGCGGAACCGCCGTCGACGGCGTCCGAAACAACGGTTTCCAGCGTGTATTCCTGCGCTTCAAGTTCCAGGCCACCGGCAACAACCACACCGGCGTCGTTCACGGACCAGTCACCGGACTTGGAACCCTTGATCGCCTGCTGCACGTTCTTGCCCAGGCGCGGGCCGGCGGCACGGGCATTGACCACGAGCTTCTGCTCGATGCCGAACTCCTCGGGCGAGGCCGTGGCGGCATCCAGCAGCCGCACCGACCGCAGGTTCAGTTCATCGGCGACGACGGCGGCGAAGCCTTCCAGCGCATCTGCGCCCGGTGCCACTACCGTCAGTTCCTGCAACGGCAGGCGAACGCGAAGGTTCGCGGCCTTGCGGAGGCTGGAACCTGTGGAACAGATCTGCTGGACGCGGTCCATGGCTTCGACGAGTTCGGGGTTGGACGGGAACATGGAAGCGTCCGGCCAGTCGGCCAGGTGTACCGAACGGCCACCGGTCAAGCCACGCCAGATTTCTTCCGAGACGAGTGGCAGCAGGGACGCTGCCACGCGGCATACAGCTTCCAGTGCCGTGTACAGGGCGTCGAAGGCGTCGACGTTCTCGTCAAAGAAGCGCTGGCGGCTGCGGCGGACGTACCAGTTGGTGAGCATGTCCAGGTAGCTGCGAAGTTCATCGCAGGCACCGGAGATGTCGTAGGTGTCCAGGTTCTCGGTGACCTTGCGCACCAGGTCACCGGTGTTGGCCAGGAGGTACTGGTCCAGCGTGTCCGAGTAGCCGTCATAACGAAGCTTCGCGTCATATCCGGAACCACCGTTGGAAGCGTTCGTGTAGAGCGTGAAGAAGCTGTACACATTCCAAAGCGGAAGGATGACCTGGCGGACACCGTCGCGGATGCCCTGCTCGGTGACGATCAGGTTTCCACCACGGAGGATGGGGCTGGACATCAGGAACCAGCGCATGGCGTCGGAGCCATCACGGTCCAGGACCTCCGAGACATCCGGGTAGTTCCGCAAGCTCTTGGACATCTTCTGGCCATCGGAACCCAGCACGATGCCGTGGCTGATCACGTTGCGGAAAGCCGGCCGGTCGAACAGGGCCGTGGACAGAATGTGAAGCATGTAGAACCAGCCACGGGTCTGGCCGATGTACTCCACGATGAAGTCCGCGGGGTTGTGGGTGTCGAACCAGTCTTCGTTCTGGAACGGGTAGTGCACCTGGCCGTAGGGCATCGAACCGGAGTCGAACCACACATCCAGGACATCCTCGACACGGCGCATGGTGGACTTGCCCGTGGGGTCATCCGGGTTCGGGCGGGTGAGCTCGTCGATGAAGGGCCGGTGCAGGTCCACCTGGCCCTCGTTGTTGACGGGCAGGCGGCCAAAGTCGGCTTCAAGGTCGGCCAGGGAGCCGTAGACGTCCGTGCGCGGGTATTCGGGGTCGTCGGACTGCCACACCGGAATGGGCGAGCCCCAATAACGGTTGCGGCTGATGGACCAGTCACGGGCGTTGTCGAGCCACTTGCCGAACTGGCCGTCCTTGACGTTGCCGGGGATCCAGTTGATCTCCTGGTTCAGCTCCGACATGCGGTCCTTGAACTTGGTGACCTCCACGTACCAGGAGGAGACCGCCCGGTAGATCAGGGGGTTGCGGCAACGCCAGCAATGCGGGTAGCTGTGCTCATAGCTGGCCTGGCGGACCAGGCGGCCATCTGCGCGCAGCACCTGGGTGATGGGCTTGTTGGCGTCGAAGACCTGCAGGCCAACGATGTCGGCGAGCTCACCATGGGCGAACAGCGGCAGGAACTTGGCGCCCTCATCCACCGACAGGACAACCGGAATTCCCGCTGCCTCACAGACCTTCTGGTCATCCTCACCGTAGGCGGGAGCCTGGTGGACAATGCCCGTACCGTCTGTGGTGGTGACGTACTCCGCTACGAGGACGCGCCAGGCGTTCTGCGTACCGTACTTCTCCGTATCGGCGAAATCGTTCCACAGCGGCTCGTATTCGAGGCCCTCAAGCTGGGAGCCGGTGTAGGTGGCCGTGACAGCGGCGGTTGCGGCAGCACCGTCGTCGTACCCCAGGTCCTTGGCGTAGGACCCCACAAGGTCGGCAGCCAGCAGGAAGCTGCCGGTCAACGGCGCCTCTGCGGAAGCGGCCTTGACGCCGTTGGGTCCAGCGGGCAGGACGGCGTAACTGATGTCAGGCCCGACGGCGAGCGCCAGGTTGGTCGGAAGCGTCCAGGGGGTGGTGGTCCAGGCAAGGGCCTGAACGCCTGCGAGCGCCCGGGAAACTTCGGACTCCCCAGCCTTGATGGGGAAGGTGACCGTGACGGTCTGGTCTTGCCGGTTCTTGTAGACGTCATCGTCCATGCGCAGTTCGTGGTTGGACAAGGGGGTCTCGTCCTTCCAGCAGTACGGCAGGACGCGGTAGCCGTTGTAGGTCAGGCCCTTCTCGTGCAACTGCTTGAAGGCCCAGAGGACCGACTCCATGTACTCGACGTTGAGTGTCTTGTAGTCGTTCTCGAAGTCAACCCAGCGTGCCTGGCGGGTGACGTAGGCCTTCCACTCGTTGGCGTACTTCATGACGGAGGCGCGGCAGGCGTCGTTGAATTTGTCGATGCCCATGGCTTCGATCTGGGTCTTGTCGGTCATGCCCAGTTGCTTCATGGCTTCGAGCTCTGCGGGGAGGCCGTGCGTGTCCCAGCCGAAGCGGCGTTCGACGCGCTTGCCGCGCTGGGTCTGGTAGCGACCCACGAGGTCCTTGGCGTAACCGGTCAGCAGGTGTCCGTAGTGCGGCAGTCCGTTGGCGAAGGGCGGTCCGTCGTAGAAGACGAATTCGTTGCTGCCGTCTTGCCCGGCGTCGCGCTGGTCGATGCTGGCTTGGAACGTGCCGTCTTCATCCCAGTATTTGAGGATGCGCTCTTCGATTTCCGGGAACTTCACGGAGGCGGACACGCCCTGCGCGCCGGACGAAGACGCTGAGGCCTTGGGGTAGTGGGTCATCTCATATCCTGTGATAGCTGGTTGACTGTCAGGATGCGAGGACGGCTTCTGTTCTGCCTGTCGGCAGCTCAGGTACCGCGGTACCACCTCACTTACCGGAACGTAACGCTCCGGCCTCTCATTACTGCTGTGACGGGCTTACCCGTCCGGTTCTACTGGGCGCTGACTGCCGTTTTGGCACTCACTGCGGTTCTTCCGGAAGCTCACCGGTGATGGCCGGGTCGATGCTGGTCCCCTTAGTCTAGCGGCAGCCGGGCGTGCTGCTCCACTCACAGAGTCATCCTTGAGGAGGACGGCCTGACGCCGCGGGGCTGCCTAGACTCGGGTCCATGTCCAACCACGCACCTGCCCTGCAGGCCGGAAGCCCCGCCCGACACCGCCCCTCCCTTGCGTGGACAGTGTTTGCGCTGATCGTGGCGGTGCCCACGGCGGGGGTTTCCCTGTTCAGAGCGGTCCCCGCCGAATGGCCTTTGCCCGTGGTGCAGCTGGTGGCGTTCACGCCCTGGCTGGTCATCCCGGCGGTCCTGGCACTGGTGCTCGGCGTGGTGGGGCGCCGGGTCTGGGTCATCATCTCGACGGCGGCCCTGATGGCAGCGCAGTTGTTCTGGTTGTTCCCTTTCGACGCCGGCATGCCGGAACGGCTGCCCGACGGGACACCTACTGTTTCCGTGAAAGTCATGAGCCTGAACACCGAATTCGGCGAAGCCGACGCGGCGGGCATCGTGCAGCTGGTCCGGGAGAACGGTGTCCAGCTTCTGGCACTGCAGGAGCATACACAGGGGTTGGAGGATCGTCTTCAAGCGGCAGGCCTGAAGGATCTCCTCCCCCAGCGTGTGAGCGACCCCCGTGACGATGCCGGCGGTGGTGCCGTCTACTCGGTCTTCCCGTTGGAACCCGATGGACTTCTTCCGGACACGCCTTTCCACATGGGCGTCACAAGGGTGCTGGCAGCAGACCCGAACACAGGCCAGAGGTCGGCGCTGGATCTCACGAACGTCCATGCCCTGCCTCCCGTGGACGAGAGGATCGAACAGTGGCGCAGCGACCTGGCCAAGATCGGCCGCCAAGCCTCAAGCCCTGGTACCCAGCTGCTGATGGGCGACTTCAATGCGTCCTACGACCACGTGGAGTTCCGGGAGATGCTGGACTCCGGGAATGGCGGCGCCAAGCTGGTGGATGTAGGTACAGCAGCCACGGCGCGGTTCTCCCCCACCTGGCCCATGGAAGGGCCGCTGCTCCCGGGAACGGTGCTGGACCACGTGGTCACGTCCTCCCGAATCAGCAGCAGCGGCTACCAGGTTCAGAAAGTGCCTGGCTCAGACCACGCGGCTGTGCTCGCTACGCTTGCTGTTCCTGCGGGCTAGTCCTGCTTGCGGATCAGTTTGTGGTTCGCTGCCTGGGCTACCGGGCGCACTACGATCTGGTCCAGATTGATGTGGTGCGGAAGCGAGACCGCGTACTTGACGACGTCGGCTACGTCATCGGCCGTCAAGGGCTTTTCCACCCCTGCGTAGACCTTGGCTGCCGCGTCCTTGTCCCCCAGCCTGTTGAGGGCGAATTCCTCCGTGTACACCAGTCCGGGAGCCACTTCGATGACGCGGATGTTGTTGCCGACTTCCTCAAGCCGCAGTGCGTTGGTCATGGCATGCTGGGCGAATTTGGCGGCGTTGTAGCCTCCACCGCCTTCATAAGCGGACAGCCCTGCAGTGGAGGTGAGGTTCAGCACCGTGCCTTCGCCGGTCGCTCGCAGCATGGGCAGGAAGGCCCGGGTGATTTTCATGGTGCCCAGGACGTTGACCTGGTACATCCATTCCCAGTCCTCGGTGTCCGCGTTCCCAATGGTGTCGGCGCCCCTCGCGCCGCCGGCGATGTTGATGAGCGTGTCAGCACCCCCGGCCTCGGTGACGGCCGCGAGAAGGGCCGCGACGTCGTCGTCGTTCGTGATGTCTGCCGGGAACGGCACCGCGCCGGTTTCGGCACCCAGGGCCTCGATCCTGTCGGCGCGTCGTGCAACGGCAAACACCGTCCATCCGCTCGATGCCAGGGCCTTCACGGTCGCCTCACCGATTCCGGTACTGGCGCCAGTGACGACGGCTGTCTTGTTCTCTGCTGCGGGGGTGCTGTGCGCTGCCAAAGTCATGGCACCACCCTATCGGGCGTTCGCCATCGACCCGCGGCGGGTTGTAACGCCAAGCCATGAAACAATTGGTCCATGGCTGAATCAACGCAGGGTACAGACACGCCCGCCACCGCCCCCATTAACGTCCCCGACAAGCCGGCCCTTGAAGGCCTCGAGGCTGCTTTGACGCAGCGCTGGCTCGAAGAGGGAACCTACAAGTTCAACCCGGACACCACCCGGGAGCAGGTCTACTCGATCGATACTCCCCCGCCGACGGCTTCCGGCTCGCTCCACGTGGGCCACATGTTCTCCTTCACCCAGACGGACGTCCAGGCCCGCTACATGCGGATGACCGGCAAGAACGTCTTCTACCCCATGGGCTGGGACGACAACGGCCTGCCCACGGAGCGCCGTGTCCAGAACTACTACGGTGTTCGCTGCGATCCCGCCATCCCGTACAACGCGGACTACCGCCCGCCTGCCCAGCCTGCGAAGAACCAGCGCGATTTCGACGTCGTTTCGCGCCAGAACTTCATCGAACTGTGCGAAGAGCTCGCCGTTGAGGACGAGAAGGTCTTCGAAAACCTCTTCCAGACGCTCGGCCTGTCCGTCGACTGGGACCTGACCTACCGCACCATTGATGACACCTCCCGCGCCGTCTCGCAGCGAGCCTTCCTGGCCAACCTGGCTGCCGGTGACGCTTACATGGCCGAAGCCCCCACTCTGTGGGATGTCACGTTCCGTACCGCTGTGGCCCAGGCCGAGCTTGAGGACCGCGAAGTCCCCGGTGCCTACTACCGCTACCCCTTCTTCACAGAAGACGGCGAAAAGATCTTCATCGAGACCACCCGTCCCGAGTTGCTGGCTGCCTGTGCAGCGCTGGTGGCAAACCCCGACGACGAGCGGTACCAGCCCCTGTTCGGCAAGACCGTGAAGTCGCCCCTGTTCGACGTCGAGCTTGAGGTCAAGGCCCACCCGCTTGCCAAGGCGGACAAGGGTTCCGGTATTGCCATGGTCTGTACCTTCGGCGACCTGACCGACGTCACCTGGTGGCGCGAACTGCAGCTGCCTACCCGCGCCATCATGGGTCGTGACGGCCGCATCATCGCCGAAACTCCGGAGTGGATCACCACCGAAGCCGGCAAGGAAGCCTACGCGGCCATCGCAGGCAAGACCGCCTTCTCCGCCAAGGAAGCAGTAGTGGAACTGCTCAAGGCAGCCGAACTGCTCGATGGTGAACCGAAGAAGATCACCCACCCAGTGAATTTCTTCGAAAAGGGCGACAAGCCCCTTGAGGTGGTCACCTCCCGCCAGTGGTACATCCACAACGGTGGCCGCGACGAAGAACGCCGCCAGCGCCTGATCGGCCGAGGCCAGGAAATCAACTTCCACCCGTCCTTCATGCGCTCCCGGTACGAGAACTGGATCGCCGGCCTCAACGGTGACTGGCTCGTATCCCGTCAGCGCTTCTTCGGCGTGCCCATCCCGGTGTGGTACCCGCTGGACGCCCAAGGCAATCCGGACTACGACAACCCCATCCTGCCTTCCGATGAGATGCTGCCCGTCGACCCGGCGGCAGACGCTGCCCCCGGTTTCGATGAGTCCCAGCGCGACCAGGCCAACGGCTTTACCGGAGACGCTGACGTTCTCGACACCTGGGCCACGTCGTCGCTGACGCCTCAGATCGTTGGTGGCTGGAGCCGGGATGACGAACTGTTTTCCAAGGTCTACCCCTTCGACCTCCGTCCGCAGGGCCACGACATTATCCGTACGTGGTTGTTCTCTTCGGTCGTCCGCGCCGATGCACTCCAGAACAGCGCACCGTGGAAGCATGCGGCCATCTCCGGCTGGATCCTTGACCCGGACCGCAAGAAGATGTCCAAGTCCAAGGGCAACGTAGTGGTACCTACCGATGTGCTGAACGAATATGGTTCGGATGCCGTCCGCTATTGGGCAGCTTCGGCCAAGCTCGGCGCTGACACCGCGTACGAGATCGCCCAGATGAAGATCGGTCGCCGCTTGGCCATCAAGCTGCTGAACGCATCCAAATTCGTGCTCAACCTCGGTGCCACGGAGAACTCGGTGGTGAACAGCGACCTGTCGGTTCTGGCGAACCCGCTGGACCGCGCTCTCCTGGCGCAGCTGTCCGACGTCGTCGCCCAGGCCACCAAAGCGTTCGACAACTACGACTATGCCCGCGCATTGCAAATCACGGAGTCCTTCTTCTGGCAGTTCACTGACGACTACGTCGAACTGATCAAGGACCGTGCCTACGGCGCAGCCGGAGAGTCGGAGCAGGCTTCCGTCCTGGCTGCACTGGCAACGACGCTGGACTCGTTGCTCCGCCTCTTCGCCCCGTTCCTTCCCTTCGCTACCGAAGAGGTCTGGGGCTGGTGGCGCACGGGTTCGGTCCACCGTGCCGAATGGCCCACGGCCCTTGAGATCACCGACGGCGACACCACCATGCTTGGCACGGTCGGTATCGCTTTGAGCGGCATCCGCAAGGCAAAGTCCGAGGCCAAGGTCAAGCAGCGCACCGAGGTGCTCTCCGCCTCCATCACAGCTTCTGAGGTACTGGTTGCGCAGCTGAAGGCCGGCCTGGGTGACTTGAAGGCGGCAGCCAACGCGCAGGAGATCACCTTGCAGTCCGGTGAAGGTGAGTTGACCGTCAGCGACGTCGTCTTGGCTCCTGCCGAGGAGGCCCCGGCCTCCTAAGCGACACGAGCGCCCAAGGGACTTTTGGGCAAAGGGAAAGCCCCATCAGCGTTTTGCCGTTGGTGGGGCTTCGACTTTTCGGCTGTCCGGTGACGACTTGACAGTCTGGCGGAATCCTTGGAATTTCAGGTCTTCCTACCTCGTCACAGGTAGCTTGCTTCCAACTTTGCCAAAGGCTGCGTTGGTTGCATATCACTGAATCTTTGGTTTCCGTGTCCCTCTTCTTTCGAAGTGGGTAAGAACAATTGTTGTCCTGCTGACCGGGATACACAAGGCTTCGGAAAGAACTACAGACCTGTAGTTATCCTGACGATCTGCGAGCAGCTGTGGCAGAGTAATGTCCATGCCGGAACTGCCCGAAGTGCACGGCCTGTGCATGTACCTGGACACCCAACTCCGTGGAGCCACGCTGACCGAGGTCCGCATCAACTCCTTCTCTGCGCTCAAGACTGCCGATCCTCCCTACAGCGCCTTGGAGGGAAGGACCGTTCAGGGGGCGCGGCGCCTTGGAAAGTTCGTTTGCCTTGATCTGGACGGGCTTTTCTTCATTTTCCATTTAGCCAAAGCAGGCTGGGTCCGCTACACCGAGCACCCTTCCTCCGCGGGATTGCGGATGGGGAAGAGCAACATCTCGGCGAGGCTGCTGTTCCACCGTCCCGCCGACGACGCCCACATCGGAGTGGACCTGACAGAAGCCGGAACCAAGAAGAGCCTGGCCATCTATGCAGTCAGGGACCCGCAGGACGTTCCGGGTATCGCGACGCTTGGCCCTGAACCGCTGAGTCCCGACTTCGATGAGGCCGCTTTCGCCGACATAGTGAAGTCCAGCCCGCAGCAGATCAAGGGCCTGCTGCGCAGCCAAAGCGTGATCGCTGGCATCGGCAACGCCTATAGTGACGAGATTCTCCACGCCGCGAAGATCTCCCCGTTCGCCATCGCAAAGTCGCTGGACAAGGAAACGGTGGCCCGTTTGTATGACTCCATGCAGGAAGTCCTGGTTGGCGCCGTCAACGCAGCTGCCGGAAAACCCTCCAGCGAACTCAAGGACACCAAGCGCAGCAACTTCAGGGTACACGCCAGGACCGGTTTGCCGTGCCCCGTGTGTGGGGAAACAGTAAGGGAGGTGTCCTTCGCGGACACCTCCCTCCAATACTGCCCCCACTGCCAGACCAACGGAAAAATCCTGGCCGACCGCCGGACCTCGCGCTTCCTGAAGTAGCGCTTGGGTACAGCTAGTTGAATTCCGGGCTCTCCGTGCGGCTGCGCTTGAGTTCAAAGAAGTGCGGGTAGCCGGCCAACGTGACTGTCGCATCCCAGAGCTTCCCGGCTTCCTCGCCCCGGGGAATGCGGGTGAGGACAGGCCCGAAGAACGCGGTCCCATTGACTGCGACCACGGGAGTCCCGACATCCTGGCCCACCAGGGAGATACCGGCCTCGTGGCTGGCCCGCAGCTTGGCGTCGTATTCGTCCGACTCTGCGAAGCGTGCCAGGTCGGCTGGAAGCCCGGTCTCTGCAAGGGCTTTCTGGATCACCGAAGCGCGGTCCTTGTTGCCCTCATGGTGGATCTGCTCTCCCATGGCGTCATAAAGCGGCTTGACGTAGCTGCTGCCATGGAGCTCCTGCGCCGCGATGATGACGCGAACAGGACCCCAGCTGTCATCCATCATGGCCCTGTACTCGGCGGGGAGGTCGCGGCCTTCGTTCAGGACGGACAGGCTCATCACATGCCAGGTGGTTTCGATGCCGCGTACTTGCTCCACCTCTCCGATCCAACGTGACGTGATCCATGCAAAGGGGCACACAGGGTCGAACCAGAAGTCGGCTTTATTGACGGTGTTTTCGGGCGCGGTCACTTCAGACACAATCTGTTCGGACACAGAGAACTCCTCGACAAGAGTGGAAACGTGGGCAATCACGGCGGTCCCTGGAGAACCGCTCCTTCTTTGGCCAACGGCCGGTCAGGCTGACTTATTCCGCCGCTTGGCCACTACGTCATGGGCGATCATGGTCGGCTGGGCCTTCTTCGCTACCGCATCGGCTGTGATGACCACCGTTGCAATGTCATCCCGGCTGGGAAGATCAAACATGACCGGAAGCAGCACTTCTTCCATGATGGCCCGCAGGCCACGTGCGCCGGTTCCACGCTCCAGGGCCTGGTCGGCGATCGCGTTCAAGGCCTCCTGCTCGAACTGCAACTCCACGCCGTCGAGCTGGAACATCTTCTGGTACTGCTTCACCAGGGCATTCTTCGGTGTGGACAAAATCTGGATGAGGGCCGGCCGGTCGAGGCTGGACACGGTGGTAATGACAGGGAGACGGCCGATGAATTCAGGGATGAGTCCGAATTTCAGCAGATCCTCGGGCATGACCTCGCCGTAGGTATCCACGGTATCGCGGGCTTCGTTCAGCGGAGCACCGAAGCCGATGCCCTTCCGCCCGGACCGCGAACCGATGATGTCTTCCAGGCCGGCAAAGGCGCCCGCCACAATGAAGAGGACATTGGTGGTGTCGATCTGGATGAACTCCTGATGCGGGTGCTTCCGTCCGCCCTGGGGAGGGACAGAGGCCACTGTACCCTCAAGTATTTTCAAAAGCGCCTGTTGGACGCCCTCACCCGAAACGTCGCGCGTGATCGAGGGGTTTTCGCTCTTACGGGAAATCTTGTCGATCTCATCGATATAGATGATGCCCTGCTCGGCCTTCTTGACGTCGTAGTCGGCGGCCTGGATGAGCTTGAGCAGGATGTTCTCGACGTCCTCGCCGACGTAGCCGGCTTCGGTCAAGGCCGTGGCATCAGCGACGGCGAACGGCACATTGAGCCGCCGGGCCAGGGTCTGTGCCAAGTACGTCTTACCGCAACCGGTGGGCCCAATCAGCAAAATGTTGGACTTGGCGATCTCCACGTCCTCGTGATGGGAGCCCTCCCCCAAGCTGCCGGTCTTGGGTGCATGGCCTGCCTGGATCCGCTTGTAGTGGTTATAGACAGCCACTGCCAAGGACCGTTTGGCGGGTTCCTGGCCAATGACGTATTCCTGCAGGAAATCGAAGATTTCGCGGGGCTTGGGCAATTCGAAGCTGCCGAGATCGGAAACTTCCGCAAGCTCCTCTTCGATGATCTCGTTGCACAGCTCGATGCACTCGTCACAGATGTACACACCGGGCCCGGCAATCAGCTTCCGCACCTGCTTCTGGCTCTTTCCGCAGAAAGAACACTTCAGCAGATCCGTGCTCTCACCAATCCGAGCCATGTGGGAATCCCTTCGTTGCATGCGGGTGATGCGGCTCCGCGCCGTACTCAAGTGTGCGGCCAAGCCGCGGTTGGCACCACCGTGACACCATCCACTCTAGGTCACAATGGGCTGCTTGCGTGGAAACAGAACGCCGGTGCGGTCCATATTTCGCGAACCGCACCGGCGTCGTATTCCGTGTGCTACCGGGCGATCGCCTGCGGCTTGATCTTCCGGGAGTCCAGAACCTGGTCGATCAGGCCGTAACTCATGGCTTCGGCCGCCGTCAGGATCTTGTCGCGTTCGATGTCGTTGTTGACCTGCTCGGAGGTGCGTCCCGAGTGGTGGGCCAGCGTGTCCTCAAGCCAGGTCCTCATGCGCATGACCTCCGCAGCCTGGATTTCGAGGTCCGAGGCCTGGCCTCCCTGGCCGCCGGAAAGGGCCGGCTGGTGGATCAGGACGCGGGCGTTCGGCAGGGCCAGGCGCTTGCCGGGGGTGCCGGCGGCGAGCAGGACCGCGGCCGCACTGGCTGCCTGCCCCAGGCACACCGTCTGGATCTCCGGACGGATGTACTGCATGGTGTCGTAGATCGCCGTCATGGCCGTGAAGGAACCACCGGGCGAGTTGATGTACAACGTGATGTCGCGGTCCGGGTCCGTGGACTCAAGGACCAGCAGCTGGGCCATGATGTCGTCGGCAGAGGCGTCATCGACCTGGACTCCGAGGAAGATGATGCGGTCCTCGAAGAGCTTGGTGTACGGGTCCTGGCGCTTGAAGCCGTAGGGCGTGCGCTCTTCGAACTGGGGCAGGACGTAACGGCTGGACGGGAGGTTACCGGCAGACCATCCGAAGTTGTAGTTCATGTTCTTACTCCTGGGTTTTCAGTGGTTCTTTGGTGCCGGATCAGTTCTCGGAGTTCGTCTGGTTGGCCGTACCGCCGCCACCAGCTACAGAACCGGCGTGCGCCGAGATCTTGTCGAAGAAGCCGTATTCCAGGGCCTCAGTGGCGGTGAACCACTTGTCGCGGTCATTGTCCTTGAGGATGGTTTCCACGGTCTGTCCGGTCTGCTCCGCGGTAAGTTCGGCCATGACCTTCTTCATGTGCAGGATCAGTTCGGCCTGGATCTTGATGTCCGAGGCCGTTCCGCCGATGCCGCCGGAGGGCTGGTGCATCAGGATACGTGCATTCGGGGTTGCGTAACGCTTGCCCTTGGTTCCGGAGGACAGCAGGAACTGGCCCATGGAAGCGGCAAGTCCGGTTGCCACGGTGACGACATCGTTCGGGATGAACTGCATGGTGTCGTAGATGGCCATGCCGGCGGTCACCGAACCACCGGGCGAGTTGATGTACAGGTAGATGTCTTTCTCCGGGTCTTCGGCGGAGAGAAGAAGGAGCTGGGAGCAAATGGCGTTGGCGTTCTCGTCACGCACTTCAGAGCCGAGCCAGATAATGCGCTCTTTCAGCAGGCGGTTGTAGATGTAGTTGTCCTGGGCTGCGGGATCGACAGTTGCCATCCGGGGAGCCTCTGATTGCTGTGACATAAGTACTTACCTCTCGCTGGTGCCAGTGACGTCACTGAACTTCACTACTTGGACACTAACCGTTTTCCGGAGCGATTTGTTCGCCGGAATCGCACTGTTCGCTGACGGCGCACGTCTGCATGGAGCACCGGTGTCCGGGCTTAAAGAAAACCGACCCCGGATCATCAGATCCGGGGTCGGTTTGCGTTGTTGCTTAGAACTTCACTGCTGCGGGGTCATCGCTTGCAACGGCGTCGGACTCTTCCGTTGCTTCGACGGCGGCGGCTTCTTCAGCTGCTGCTTCGCCGGCAGGGCGGACGAAGTCGGTCAGGTCAACCTTGTTGCCCTCGGAGTCGACAACCTCTGCCTGGCCCAGCACGACGGCCAGCGCCTTACGACGGCGGACCTCGGAAACCATAATGGGAACCTGGCCGCTCTGGTCGATGATCTGAGCGAACTGGTTGGGGTCCATGCCGTACTGGCTGGCGGTGGTCACGATGTAGTCGATCAGCTCGTTCTGGCTGACCTCTACTTCTTCCTTGTCCGCAATGGCGTCAAGGATGATTTCGTTCTGGAACGCACGCTCGGTGTTGGCCTTGACCTCGGCGCGGTGCTCCTCGGTGTCGTGGTCACCTTCGCCGTGGGCGTTCTCCGGGTTGAAGTGCGCTTCGAGCTGCTCTTCCACGACGGATTCCGGAACAGGAACCTCTACGAGTTCAACAAGCTTGTCCAGGACCTTGTCGCGGGCCTCGACGCCCTGCTCCACAACCTTGGAGTCGGCAGCCTGCTTGGCGAGGTCCTCACGGAGCTCTGCAAGGGTGTCGAACTCCGAAGCCAGCTGGGCGAAGTCGTCGTTGGCCTCCGGAAGCTCGCGCTCCTTGACGGCCTTCACTACAACCTTTACCTGGGCAGCTTCACCGGCGTGGTCGCCACCAACAAGGGTGGTGTCGAAGATGGCTTCTTCGTCCGCGGAGAGGCCGGTCACGGCTTCGTCGAGGCCTTCGAGCATGGTGCCGGCGCCTACCTGGTAGGACAGGCCCGCAGCGGAGTCGATCTCTTCGCCGTCGATGGTGGCGGTGATGTCGATGGTGAGGAAGTCATCGTTCTTGGCAGGACGCTCAACGGACTTCAGCGTGCCGAAGCGGCCACGCAGTTCGTCGAGGGACTTGTCGACGTCGGCCTCGGAGGATTCGGCAGCGGCAACCTCAACCTTGATGCCTGCGTAGTCCGGCAGCTCGATCTCGGGGCGGACGTCGATCTCCACCTGGAACTTCAGCTCGCCATCGGTTGCGGAGGGATCCGGAACCTCGGTGATCTCAACCTCGGGACGGCTCAGGGGGCGTACGCCCGTTTCCTGGACTGCGGCCTGGTACCAGCCGTTGAGGCCATCGTTGATGGCCGTCTCCAGGACATACCCACGGCCAACGCGCTGGTCGATGAGCTTGGAGGGAACTTTGCCCTTGCGGAATCCGGGAACCTGGATCTGCGAAGCAACGGTCTTGTACGCGGCATCGATGCTCGGCTTCAGTTCCTCAAAGGGAACCTCAACGTTGAGCTTGACCCGCGTTGCGGTGAGGTTCTCGACAGCGCTCTTCACAGTCTAAGTACTCCTGATTTTGTGGGTATGGGGTTCTGTTGCGTCCCGGAATCGGACGCAAACACAGAGTCGGGGTGACAGGATTTGAACCTGCGACTTCCTGCTCCCAAAGCAGGCGCTCTAGCCAAGCTGAGCTACACCCCGAATGCACAGGACAGTCTACGGGCAAGCGGGCCGAGAATGCACATTTGACACCGCCGCCGGAATTAGGTTTAGTTATACCCGGCTTGAACAGCCACCGGGAAGATGTCCTGAACAGGAGATCCTTTCGGGGACGTAGCTTAATGGTAAAGCCTCAGTCTTCCAAACTGATTACGCGGGTTCGATTCCCGTCGTCCCCTCCAGGGAAAAGGCCCCGATTTTCGGATCGGGGCCTTTTCTTTTTGCCGTCGCATCCGGCGTATTCACCGGATACCAAGGCTTTTCTACACCTGGCAGCCAGGGCACCAGTAGAGTTTCCGCGCTCCTATTTCGGTCACCCCCACCAGGGTGCCGCAAGCCCGGCAGGGCATTCCCTCGCGCTTATAGACAAAGTGGGCATCGGCGTCGGACGGCAGTACCCCACCTTCGCTCCAGAGTGACGAAGGCGTCGTAACAATCCGGCCGTCGCGGACGCCGTCGGCCATGGTCCTGACGGTGTCGTCCCACAACCGGCCTGCCGTTTCGATATCGATGCCGTTCCCAGGCGTCCACGGATCCACCGCCTGCCGAAAGAGCACCTCGGCCCGGTAGATGTTGCCTACCCCTGCCAGCACGGACTGGTCCATCATCAGCAGGGCAACTGCCGTCTTGCGGCGGCGCAGGCGCCCGATGAATTCCTCCCGGTCCCCCGGCCGGTTATGGAGGGGATCAGGCCCCAGGCGATCCATGACCGCTTCCGCCTCGGCTGCGGTGATCGCCGCGCAGGTGGTAGCACCCCTGAGATCCGCCCAGCCGTGTTCGGACACCAAGCGGACGCGGACGGCCCCAACGGGCGGCGGCGGCCCCGTGTACTGACCGCCATCCTGGCCTGCACCGCTTTCACGCTCACCGATGCGGCGGGGAGCCCCGATACTGGAGGAACCGGTAAAGGTACTGTCTCCTCCAAAGCTCCAGGCACCGTACAGCCCCAGGTGGACATGGAGAAACAGCCCGTGATCGAATCTCAGGAAGAATTGTTTGCCGTGGGCCAGGGCCTCCACCATGGTGTGCCCTGTCAACAGCTGCGCCCCGGCAACAAAACGTCCCTGCGGACTGGAAACTTCCAAGCGCTGGCCGCCAAAGACATCCTGGAATTGGCGGGCAAGCCTATGGACCGAATGCCCCTCCGGCACTACGGGACGATTTCGCCGGTGGTTTCGTACACGGCGATCTTGCCGATGCGGCGCACGTGTCGCTCATCATTGCTGAAGGGTTCCTGCAGGAAAGCCTCGATAAGTTCGGTTGCCTCCTCCACTGTGTGCTGGCGGCCGCCCACGGCCACGACATTCGCGTCGTTGTGTTCGCGGGCCAGTTTTGCGGTGGAAAGGTTCCACACCAGCGCTGCACGAACTCCCTTGACCTTGTTCGCCGCGATCTGCTCACCGTTTCCCGATCCGCCCAGCACGATGCCCAGGGCGTGAACACCCGCCTGCTGGTCTGCGACGACCGCAACGGCCGCATTGATGCAGAACGACGGGTAGTCATCCAGTGCGTCGTATTCCTTGGGGCCGTGGTCCACTACTTCGTAGCCCTTCGCTGTGAGGTGGCTGACCAGGTGTGCGCTCAGTTCCATTCCAGCGTGGTCGGTGGCGATGTGGACGCGGGGTGTAGTCACGGAAAGTCCATTCTTTTCTGGGCGCCGTGCGGCGCTGGCGGCGGCTCTGGGCAGCGGCACAGCATCTGCCGGGCGCGGCGTTGAGGGATGCGCTACCTAGATTACCGCTACCGGGGTTGCGGGGCCTGCCCGTCATCACGCGCCCGGTGCGCAGCCCGGTTGAGGATGCCGGCAAGCCTGTCAGCAGAAGCAAGCGTGCCAGCGCTCAAGGCAACGCGGCCTCCGTTGAGTTTCCTGACTACTACTGCAGGGCCACTGCCGACCAGCATTGCGGTGGCGTCGTCATGGTGCCTCAGGCCCCACCCGCCGTAATCGGCTGCTTTGACCTCTGCCGCGGCAGCCGCGGAAATCTCGACGGCGGGAACGGTCAGGACCCGCACGATGCCTCCAGCGAACACCTGCAAGCCGCCCCTGTCAGCACGGACCCTGGCAAACAGGAACCCGGCACCAACCAGTGCTGCTACGGCTACAAGCGCCCCAAGCCACGGCACCGCAATGGCAATCAAGGCAGCGGGAAAGACCGCCGACACCATGATCATGACGAAAACCGAGCTGCGGGCGTGCACCCACATTCTGAGGCTGTCGCGGGCCAGATCCGGGTCCGCCAGGAGTGCCAACTCCTGCTGCAGCGCGGCGTCATCTTCCCTTGTCCAGCGGGGGTCGGGCTTGAAAGCGAACATCATGACGACGCCCAGCGCCAACGCCGCTCCACTGCCCATGGCCAGCACAATGGGGTCCACATGGGTCCCGCGGGCATCCACTGCCCCGGTTTGGCCTACCAGTCCGGCCGCGAGCACGGTAGTGATGAACAGGCTGACCATCAGCCCAACACCCATCATCACCCGCCGCATGATGACTGGCCTGGAAATGGGGACGGCTTGCAGGAACACCGCCCACCCACACAAGGTGATCAGCGCTGCGCCGACTGTTACATAGGCGCCGAAAGGCGCAAAGGACGTGCCGCCGTCGGCACTCCACATGACCGCGACGGGATTGGGAAGATCATTGCGCAGCATCTGGGCGCACACCATGAAGCCAATGGCGAGCAGCAGTGGAAAAGCAACCGCGAACCTCAAGGCGCGGAAGTCGAGTTTTTCGCGGATCGTTCCCATATCCCAACGCTACTCCGTGGGAGCGACACTGTGGCGATCACTCCTTGCCTTCCGCCCTCGGAGTGAAAGAATAACTTCATACCAGCGGCCGGCGGACCGGCCGGTCATCCCGATTCCCGGAGGCACCACTTGCCAGGCCTGAACCTCACGCGCGATGAAGCCGCGAACCGCGCCAAACTGCTCACTGTCGACTCCTACGACGTCACCTTGGACCTGACGAAAGGGGCGGAAGTTTTCGGATCCACCACCACCGTCCGGTTTTCCGCCACGCCGGGAGCATCGACGTTCATTGATGCCATCACCAAAACCGTCCACAGCGTGACGCTTAACGGTAAAGAGCTGGATCCCGCGGACGTTTCCGACGGCCTTCGCATCCAACTGCCTGGACTTGCAGCTGAGAACGAGCTCACGGTAGTGGCAGATGCCCCCTACATGAACACCGGTGAGGGCCTTCATCGCTTCGTGGATCCCGTGGATGGGGAAGCCTACCTCTACACCCAGTTCGAAGTACCCGACTCGCGGCGCATGTTTGCCGTCTTCGAACAACCGGACCTGAAGGCCAGCTTCACGTTCAAGGTCACAGCAGCGTCGCACTGGGACGTTGTTTCCAACTCCCCCACTCCGGTTCCCTCCGAAACCACCCCTGGTGCGGACGGAAGTGCCCGGTCGGTCTGGGAATTCGCTCCCACTCCGCGCTTGTCTTCCTATGTCACCGCGTTGATTGCAGGCCCGTACCAGTCCGTCCGGTCCGAGGTCACCAGTTCGGACGGCAGGGTCATTCCGCTGGGAGTGTTCGCCCGCAAGTCCCTGATGCAGTACCTCGACGCGGACAACATCTTTGAGCTGACCCGCCAAGGCTTCGAATTCTTCGAGGCCCAGTTCGGCTGCCCGTACCCGTTTGAAAAGTACGACCAATTGTTCGTCCCCGAGTTCAATGCCGGCGCCATGGAAAATGCAGGCGCCGTGACCATCCTTGAGGGCTACGTCTTCCGGGGCAAGGTCACCGGAGCACAGATCGAACGGCGGGCCATCACGGTCCTGCATGAACTGGCGCACATGTGGTTTGGCGACCTTGTCACCATGCGCTGGTGGAACGACCTCTGGCTCAATGAGTCCTTCGCCGAATACATGTCACACCTGGCAGCAGTGGAAAACACCGAGTTCGACCACGCGTGGACCACCTTCGCCTCCGTTGAGAAGTCCTGGGCCTACAAGCAGGACCAGCTTCCCACTACCCACCCGATCTTCGCCGAGATCAACAACCTCGAGGACGTGGAGGTCAACTTCGACGGCATCACCTACGCCAAGGGCGCCTCTGTCCTGCGACAGCTGGTGGCCTGGGTAGGCCCCGAGCAGTTCATGGCCGGAGTCAGGAGCTATTTCAGCAAGCACGCCTGGAAGAACACGGAGCTCGCTGACCTCATGGTGGAACTTGAAGCGGCGTCAGGACGCGACCTTGACCAGTGGGGCAAGCTCTGGCTTGAGACCGCGGGGGTGAACACCCTTACGCCCGAGCTGTCAGTCGGCTCCGACGGCACGATCACCGGTTTCGCCATCCTGCAGACCGCCATCGGAGAACAGCCCACACTGCGCCCGCACCGCCTTGCCGTCGGCTTCTATTCGGTATCCGCCGAGGGTGCCCTGGAACGCACGCACCGCGAGGAGCTCGACGTGGACGGTCCCCGCACCGAGGTCCCGGCTCTGACGGGACTTACCCGTCCGGACCTGATCCTGCTCAACGATGACGACCTCGCCTACGCCAAGGTCCGGCTGGATCCCGAAAGCCTGGAAACTGCCAAAGCGCACCTGAAGGACTTCGCGGCCAGCCTGCCCCGCACCCTGGTGTGGGGCTCGGCGTGGGATGCTGCCCGCGACGGCGAAACGCCCGCGCGTGGCTATGTGGACCTGATCCTGGCCAACATCGCGCACGAAACAGACTCCTCGGTGATCCTGGTCCAACTGCGCCAGCTTGCAACGACCTTGACCTACTACGTCGCCGCCGAACACAAACAGGAGACCACCATCGCAGCGGCGGACACACTGTGGGACCTTGCAGCCTCAGTGGAGCCCGGCTCCGACGCCCAGCTGCAATTCGCCAAATCCTACGCCCAGCTCGCCCGCAGCCAGGCACAACTGGACCGCGTGCAGGCCCTCCTCGACGGAACAGACACCCTCGACGGGCTCACTGTTGACCAGGACATGCGTTGGGAGTTGCTGACCGCCCTTGTCGCAGGCGGCCGCCAAGGCCAGGAACGCATTGACGAAGAACTTGCCCGTGACAACACTTCCAACGGCCAGAACGCTGCCGCACAGGCCAAGGCGGCCATTCCTACCCCGGAAGCCAAGGCGGCAGCGTGGGAGTCGATCGTGGTCAAGGGAGAACTCTCGAACGCACTTCAGTCCTCCGCGGTGGCAGGCTTCATGCGCGTGGCGGACACTTCCCTGCTGGAACCCTACGCGGAGAAGTACTTCCAGGCCGTGCCCGGGGTAGTCAAGGAACGGACCCACGCCCTCGCCCAACAGATCGTGGTGGGCCTCTACCCGGCCCAGCTCACCACGCAAGAGATCGTAGACCGCACCGACGAGTTCCTGGCGGGCCTTCCTGAGGAAAGTGCGGCGCTTCGCCGGATGATGCTGGAAAACCGCGACGGCGTAGCCCGCGCCCTTCGAGCAAGGGCAGCTGACAGCTAGGCTCAGTGGCCCGTGCGGACAGTCAGCTGCGCTTGGCTAGACTGTCCGCATGGGGCTCAATGAACACTACTACGCGCTCACTGTCCGCTGGACCGGAAACCTCGGGGACGGAACCGCCAGCTACCGCGCGTACTCGCGGGACCACGACATCGAGATCAGCGGGCTGCCGACGTTGAAGGGATCCTCTGATCCCACCTTCCACGGTGACCGGACGCGCTACAACCCTGAGCAGTTGTTGCTCGCGGCTCTGTCGCAGTGCCACATGCTGTCTTTCCTGCACGTCGCGGTCAAGCATGGTGTGGTGGTCACGGCCTACGAAGACCAGGCCGAGGGGCTGATGAAACTCAATCGTGACGGCAGCGGCCAATTCGAAAGCGTGACACTCAAGCCGAACGTCACCATCACCGATCCGTCTCACGCGCAGTTGATGGCGCAGCTGCATCACGAAGCAAACCAGGTCTGCTTCATCGCCAGGAGCGTGAACTTCCCTGTCCACCACGAACCGACGACGACGGCGTCACCCGCCTAGCGCTGCTGCTCCCGCCAGAGCGCCACGAGCTTTTGTTCGGTTCCCCGGCTGAGTCCGGCCTTGCGCTCCCGCTCCAGTCCGCGCCTGCGCTCATCGGCCAACGTTGCGGCGAGCGTTTCCTGCCACGGGCGCAACACCATCCCCCGGCTTTTGGCTGCTGTGTTGGAACGGGCCTGGAAACCTCCGTGATCCGGCGGCAGCCATAGCGGCAAGGAATCGGGTCCAGCCCAGTAATCCACGCCCTGCTCCACGAGCCAGTCCTCGGATGCACTGATAACATCGGCTCCGCCGAAACCTGCCTCAGCGCGGCATTGGTCGACATAGTCTCCGAACCGCACCACATCCCCGAGGGCGTTGTACGCTCCAGTGAGTTTGCTCTCCGCGCCCTGAAGAATCCAGGCAGCCAGGTCCCTAACGTCAATGATCTGGGTGGGTGCATCCGGGATGTCAGGCAGCAGGACGGTGCCGCTGTCCACGGCGAAACGGGCCGGCCAATAACCGTAACGATCACTGGTGTCGCCAGGGCCACCGATCAATCCTGCGCGGACCAGATGGGCCTTCTCCCCCACCAGCGAGATGGTCTCTTGTTCGATGGCGGACTTCGACTCGCCGTACTTTTCGGGCGTGCCGGCCTCTCCTGCAGGCAGTGGCTCCAGCAACGCGGCGCTTTCGTCCGCACCGGGTACTGAGTGATCCGCGTACACAGAACAGCTGGAGACGAACGTCCAGTGCTCTGTGACTGGTCCCAGCACCTCCAACGCATCCCGGGCCTGGACCGGATCCCTGGATACGTCCACCACCGCGTCCCAGCCACCTGCCAATTCCGCATAGGCTGCTGCACCCAAGGCGCGATCGCCCCGCACCCAGTTGGCGCCGTCGGGCGGGCCGGCCGAAGAACCCCGGGCAAAACAGGTGACATCATGCCCGGCGGCCACCGCCTGCCGGGCTGTTTCTGCTGACAGGAAGGCAGTACCTCCGAGGACCAGGATGCGCATACCGTCACGCTACGGCGCTAGGGTTAAACGTGGACAGAGTGTTCCGCGCCCGGCGAACACGGGCCGACCACAAGGAGTTTTACCACTTTGACCTTCATCCCCCTTGCGGAAGCCATCAACATCGAACCCGAAAAGATCGACCTCGTGTCCATCCTCATCACCGTTGGCATTGGCCTGTTGGTGTGGGTGGTGGCACGCTTCATCATCCTGCGGATCACCCGGCGTGTATCCGCCGGCAGTTCCTTCTTCAAGAAGGCGCATTTCAAATGGGTGCAGCCGGCCATCCGTGCGCTGGACCACGAACGCCGTTCCCAGCGGGCTGAGACCATCGGCTCGCTGCTCACCAGCCTGGTGAGTGTCGTGGTGGTGGTGATCGTCATTATCTACGTCCTCAAGTTCATGAACGTCGACGTCGCTCCGCTGCTGACCAGCGTGGGTATCCTCGGTGTCGCCATCGGTTTTGGCGCCCAGCAGCTGATCCGGGACTTCCTCGCGGGGATCTTCATCACCATCGAGGACCAGTACGGCATTGGCGACGTGATTGTCACCGGCGAAGTCATTGGTACCGTTGAATCCGTGGGCCTGCGAATTACCCGCGTCCGTGCCGAGGACGGGGCCATTTGGTACCTCCGGAACGGTGAAATCCTGCGGGTTGGGAACCGTTCCCAAGGAGACTATGTGCCGCTGGATTCACCCGATACGCCCGCCGAACCAGGCGCGACAGCGGCGCCCGTCACAGCCGGCGCACCGCGCATCGCCAAAGCCGAGGAGAAATCCAATGAGTAACACCGCAAGCGGAGAACCGCAGTCGCCGCAGGCAGGTCCTCGACGCCAGCTGATGCAGAACGATCCCTTCAGCCAGCCTGTCTATACCGACAGTTTCTACGCTGCCGTCGGCGGGCATGAAACGTTCGTCAAGCTGATTGATGTCTTTTACGACGGCGTGGCCACTGATCCACTGCTGCGGCCCATGTATCCCGAAGAGGACCTTGGCCCGGCCAAGCGTCGTTTCCTGATGTTCCTGGAGCAATACTGGGGCGGACCCACCACGTACGGCGAGGAACGCGGCCACCCCCGGCTGCGCATGCGGCACATGCCTTTCCAGGTGACGCCAGAGGCAAAGGACCGGTGGCTGTTCCACATGCGGGCGGCCGTGGATTCGCTGGACCTTTCGCCGCTGCATGAGGGAACGCTTTGGGACTACATGGAACGGGCGGCGTTGACCATGGTCAACAGCCCGTCAACCGGCCCAGGGAACTAGACGGAAAAACCGAGTCCGAGCCCCGCGCCCGTGCGCACCAGCACATGGCCGCGGGGTCCGCTCAGCCGGTACCACCGTCCGTTGCGGAAGACCTGTTGGGCGTCGTCGCCAAGGAACCCCAGGGCGAACGCCGCGAACGCTGCCCCCGCAGGCAGCGAGCCTTCGCCAGGAAGCGTACGGCCCCACACGGCAGCCCGTACCGTATTAACCACTGCAGCACCCGCTGAGGCGGGAATAACGCCGGCCACCTCCGCAATGCCGGCTTCGGCTGCTGCCCTCAGGTCGGCGTCGGACATTGTCCCCTGGGCTTCCCAGCCGCTTCGCGGCGCACTGACACCGGCCCATGACTCCGAAACGGTCGACGGCGGCACGGGCAGTTCGACGTCATCGGCGCCTGAGCGGGCCAAACGGTCCGTAATGGAGGCCAGCGCCACTGTAACGTCCGCCTGTGCCGGCTCCGCGAGGGCCATGGTGCGGAGGCCAAGGATCGTGGGAGTCGATTCCCCCAGAATCCGGGGCCTGAGAACGCAAACGTAGGCAGCGAGCACGTTGCCTGCGGCCTGGAGGCGGATGGCGCCGTCGTCAATGCTCTTTGCCCGGGTGACGAAGGTCCGCAAATCAGCGAGGTCCCGGGGATCGGCGAAGCGGAAGGACTGGGTCAGAACGTCTGTCACATCATCGACTCTACCGGCATGTCCGCGGTTGAGAGGGGTCGGAGCGGCGTCTAAAGTCGAACCATGACTGAGACGAACGCTGGCCTCCAGGTGGAAGCACCCGCAGAAGACCCCATGGAAGTACTGATAGGCCTGCTGGACCTCGGTGACTTTGACGGAGCACGGACCAACGAGGACATCTTCCTCGGCCCATCACAGAAGCAGCCCCGGCATCGTGTTTTTGGCGGGCAGGTTCTCGCCCAGTCCATGATGGCAGGAATGCGCACTGTCGAACCTGACAGGGTGGCGCACTCCATGCACGGGTACTTCCTGCGTCCGGGCGACGCGAACAAGCCCATCACCTTTGGTGTTGAACGGCTGCGCGATGGCCGTTCCTTTTCCGCCCGCCGCGTGCATGCCTACCAGGACGGCGTCCCCATCCTTTCGATGATTGCCTCGTTCCAGGTCGAAGACGGCGGCCTGGATCATCAGGCAACCATGCCCGAAGGCATCCCGGATCCCGAAACACTGCCCAGCACTGCCGAACTGCTGTCCCACTTTGACCACCCGCTGGCGCGGCATATGTCCTCCGAGCGCCCCTTCGATGTCCGCCACATCGACCCCGCGCTCTACGTCTCCCCACCAAGCGAGCACGTGGCCACCAACGCCGTCTGGATGAAAACCATGGGCCCGCTCCCCGATGATCCCCAGCTGCACATCGCCGCCTTGGCCTACGCCAGCGACTACACGCTGCTTGAACCCATCCTCCGCAAGCACGGCCTGTCCTGGATGACGCCGGGCATGAGCGTTGCCAGTCTCGACCACGCCATGTGGTGGCACCGGCCCGTGAAGGTGGATGAGTGGATGCTGTACGTACAGGAGTCCCCCAGCGCCCAAGGAGCCCGCGGATTGGCCACGGGCAGGATCTTCAACCGCGACGGCGTGCATGTCGCCACGGTGGCCCAGGAAGGCATGGTCAGGATCCCGTAGCCTGGTGAGGCAAAAGAAGAGGCCGGTCCCAGCAGGGTCCGGCCTCTTCTTTTTCGTACTAGTCGCGGGTGAGGCGACGGTGAGTCACGCGGTGCGGCTTGGCAGCATCGGGGCCCAGGCGCTCCACCTTGTTTTCCTCGTACGAATCGAAGTTGCCCTCGAACCAGTACCACCTGGACGGGTTCTCGTCGTCACCTTCGTAGGCGAGGATGTGCGTTGCCACCCTGTCCAGGAACCAGCGGTCGTGCGAAACCACCACGGCGCAGCCCGGGAATTCGAGAAGGGCGTTCTCAAGGCTGCTCAGGGTTTCGACGTCGAGGTCGTTGGTGGGTTCGTCAAGAAGCAGGAGGTTGCCACCCTGCTTGAGCGTCAGTGCCAGGTTCAGGCGGTTGCGCTCACCACCGGAGAGGACTCCGGCCTTCTTCTGCTGGTCCGGGCCCTTGAAGCCGAAGGCCGAGACGTAGGCACGGGAAGGCATTTCGACCTGACCCACCTGGATGAAGTCATTGCCTTCGGAAACAACCTCCCACAGGGTCTTGTTGGGGTCGATGCCGCCACGCGACTGGTCGACGTAGGAGATCTTTACCGACTCGCCGATCTTGAGGTCGCCGCCGTCGAGCGGTTCCAACCCGACGATGGTCTTGAACAGTGTCGATTTGCCCACACCGTTGGGACCGATGACGCCAACAATGCCGTTGCGGGGAAGGGAGAAGGAGAGGTCCTCGATCAGAACGCGGTCATCGAAGCCCTTCTTCAGGTCCTTGGCTTCGATCACCAAGGACCCAAGGCGCGGTCCCGGCGGAATCTGAATCTCTTCGAAGTCCAGCTTGCGGGTGCGCTCGGCCTCGGCAGCCATTTCCTCGTAGCGGGCCAAACGAGCCTTGGACTTGGTCTGGCGGCCCTTGGCGTTGGAGCGTACCCACTCAAGTTCCTCGCTCAGGCGCTTGGAAAGCTTTGCGTCCTTCTTGCCCTGAACCTCAAGGCGTGCCTTCTTCTTCTCCAGGTAGGTGGAGTAGTTGCCCTCGTACGGGTAGAGGTGGCCACGGTCCACTTCTGCGATCCATTCAGCCACGTGGTCCAGGAAGTAACGGTCGTGGGTGACGGCGAGGACAGCACCGGGGTACTGGGACAGGTGCTGCTCGAGCCACAGAACGCTCTCGGCGTCCAAGTGGTTGGTGGGTTCGTCAAGGAGCAGGAGGTCAGGCTTCTGCAGCAGGAGCTTGCACAGGGCGACGCGGCGACGTTCACCACCGGAGAGGACGGTGACGTCGGCATCTGCAGGCGGGCAACGCAGTGCGTCCATGGCCTGCTCAAGCTGGGAGTCGATGTCCCAGGCGTCAGCGGCATCGATGGCTTCCTGGAGCTTGCCCATTTCATCGAGCAGCGTGTCGTAGTCCGCGTCCGGATTGGCCATCTCTTCGGAGATTTCGTTGAAGCGCTGGATCTTGCCGTAGATCTCGCCAACGCCCTCCTGGACGTTGCCCAGAACGGTCTTTTCCTCGTTCAGCGGCGGTTCCTGCAGGAGGATGCCCACGGTGTATCCGGGGCTCAGGCGGGCCTCGCCGTTGGAAGGGGTGTCCAGTCCGGCCATGATCTTGAGGATGGTGGACTTGCCAGCACCGTTCGGGCCGACGACGCCAATCTTCGCGCCGGGGTAGAACGACATGCTGACGTCGTCCAGAATAAGTTTGTCGCCAACGGCCTTGCGAGCCTTGGTCATCGTGTAAATGAATTCCGCCATGCCTTTAAATCTAATGGGTAGGCGTACATAACTCACATTCGCACAGCGCGGGTGAACTAGCGGGCGTCCCCTACGAAGCACTTCCCCGTCGCCAGAACGGGCAGCACGGTCATCACGACGCCTCCGTCACGTATCTGGCCCATGACGCAGGACTTACCGGACAACGCGGCCGCCTCCATGGCATCGACGTCGAGGCCTGTCGGTGTGCGGCTGATCGACACCTCGAGGTTGCCCTCAGGGATTCCGGCCGACACCAGGGCAGACCGCAGCGATTCCCGGTCCGGTTTGGGATTGCCGGCCACCAGGTTCTTCAGTGTGGACTCCACGGTTTTCGTGGTTGCCAGGACAGCAGGATCGGGACTTTCCGAGGGTCGGGTGCTGGCACTGGGACCGGCTTCGGTGCCTGTCGACGGAGTCGTGCTGTTGGCGCTTGGGCTCGACGTGGCCGCGGGCTGCGTCGACGAACCACCTGCGGGTGTGGGAGAGGCCGGCGCCCCCGTGCAAGCCGTCATCATGATGATTGCCGAGGCAAGCATCAACGCCCCTCCTGCAAGCCGGATGCTGGTGGTGGATGCCGGTGCAGCCCGGTCAGGTTTCGGTGTGGTTCCCCTGCGTATCACCTAGCCATTGTGCCATTCACAGAAATGGGTAGCGGCAATCTGCCGCCACGCGGCAACACGTATCCGCGAAGCTGAAGGTCTTCCCGGAGTCCGTCGCTTAAAGAAACACACCCTCCTTGGAGAGGATCCAAGGAGGGTGAACGGTGCCCCAGGAGGGAATCGAACCCCCGACCGGCGGATTAGAAGGCCGCTGCTCTATCCCCTGAGCTACTGGGGCGCACTGACTCGACGACCACCTGGGCCGTCCGCGCCACAAAGAGTTTACATGCCATCACACGGCCACATGCCATCCGGGCTCCGGGCGCCACTGTTCCTCAACAACTGGCCCAACCAGGCACTTATTCACATAGCAAAAGACAGTACTGCCATCCCGAAGGTCACTCGATGAAGCTGAAAGAGCCGGACAGGCACTTCCCTACATCGTGAAGGACCACCAATGAACGACATCATCACCGTCAGGGGCTTCGTGGCCTCGGACGTGAAGAGTTCCACCACTGCCCGCGGCACTGCAACGGCATCTTTCCGCCTCGGAACTACCGAGCGGCGCTACGACCGTGCCAGCAACACCTGGGTGGACGGCAACACCAATTGGTATACAGTGCAGTCATTTCGCTACCTTGCCGGACATGTGGGCTGCAGCGTCAAGAAAGGGCAAAGGGTCCTGGTCGTTGGGAAGCTTCGCCTGAGGCAGTGGGAGCATGAGGGCCGCATCTACCACGTCGCGGAAATCGATGCTGAATCTGTTGGCCATGACCTCATGTGGGGCTCAGCCAACTTCACCCGCATGAACGGGACCGCTCCGGCGCCCCTTGAGTCAGTCCCGGTGACGGAAGACTCAGGCAATCCGCCAGCGGCAGGCGACTGGAACGCCGCCGACAATGACGAGGACCAGGTCCCACCGGAAGATGAATCGGTGCCGGCAGGGCTGGAGGATTCGGAGGGCGACGGCGGCCTCATGGTCAACACCACAACCGGTGAACTGGTGGGTGCCGGGGCTTGAACGATCCCCCGGCATCCCGAAACCACCCTAGAGTTGGTGCATGTCCACTGCAGCCCTCGTTGAATCCATTCGTACAAGGTTGCGCGCCGCGGGCGACGCCGAGCGTGCCCGTGGCGCCCAGGCCTACATGAAGTCCGAGATGCCTTCCCATGGCGTCAGGGTGCCGGAGGTGCGCAGGATCGTCAGCTCTGTGGTCAAGGAGTTCCCCCCATCATCACCGGAAGAGTTGCGAACGGCAGTCCTGACTCTCTGGCGGGAAGCCGTGGTCCGGGAAGAACGCTACGCGGCCATCGACCTCACCGGCCTGCGGATGGTCAAGGGAGATCTGGGCATGCTGCCGATCTATGAGGAAATCATCCGGACCGGCGCCTGGTGGGACCTCGTAGATGGGGTATCACACCGGATCTGCGCACTTCTGTTGGCCCACCGGGACGTCATGACCCCGCTGCTGCTTCGGTGGGCCAACGATGCGGACATGTGGATCCGCAGGGCAGCCATCACGGCGCAACTGGGAGCAAAATCCACGACGGACACCGAGCTCCTGGCTCAAGTAGTCACAGCAAATCTGGCTGACAACGAGTTCTTCATCCGGAAAGCCATCGGTTGGGCACTGCGCGAGTACAGCAAGACTGATCCCGACTGGGTCCGCGGCTTTGTCGAAGAGAACCTTGTGGCGCTGAGCCAATTATCCAGACGGGAAGCAACCCGGCTTTTGCCGGCATGACCTGCTGCTCAAATGACAGGACGGTGTCCGGGCTCATCCCGCTTGCGGAACAGACTCTTGGTTTTCGGATCCACAAAGATCAGGTAGACGGCGAAGAGGAGCGCGATGATCGCGGCGGCATTCCTGGCCAACGTAAGGGCGAGCCCCAGGTCTTCACTTTGCAGGTACGGGAAGACGTCCAGTTGGTCGGAGATGGCGTACACCATGAAGAACGACACGATGAAGTAGACAGCCTTGACCTGCCAGTCGTTGCGGATACCTGTAACAGCGAAGAGCGGAATCAACCACACCACGTACCAGGACTGGATCATCGGAGCGAGAATAACGATTGCAGCAAAAGCCAGCGTCAGTCGACGCATCAGGCGGTCGTAGTCGCCGCGGAAGATCTGCCAGGCAACGGCGCCAACCATGAGGACCTTTCCGGCGTCGTAAACCCACTTCGCCATGCCCCATCCGTCCAGGCCAAAGACGTTGACAATCGATGCGACAACCAAGCCGATCAGCCCCACGGGCGCGTACCAGATCCAGATGCTGCCCGGAGCGGAGAGTCCGTTGATCCAGCCGAACCCAAAGCCATTGACCAGGCTCAGGGCGTACAGCAGCCCGAAGCTGATGCCCGCGGTAAGGAACCAATACAGGAATTTTCGCGGCCAAGACGCCCCTTTGCCCGCCCACAGGAGTCCGATGAAGGGCAGGAACACAATGGTGATGGGCTTGACGGAGATCGATAGAGTCACCAGGACGATGCCCAGAATGACCCGGCGGGTCGCGCAGTAGTAGAGGCCGGCCAGAGCGAGGCCGATCATGAGGGCATCGTTGTGGACGCTGGCGATGAAGTTGGTGAGGAACAGCGGATTGGCCGCCGTCAGCCACAGTGCACGGTGCGGATTGACTCCGTGAAGCTCCGCCAACTTGGGTACGTACACAATGCAAAGCACAATCCCCACCAAGGCAACCAGCCGGAAAAGCATGACGCTGGCCTCCGGTTGAACATTGGTTACCCAGACGACAAACTGCTCGATCCACAAGAACAACTGCCCGTACGGGACCGGAGCTTCAGTCCACATCTTGTCGGCACCCAACTGGAAGTAATTGGGCAGGGCGGAGATACCGTTCTTGTACGGATTCATGCCCTCGACCATGAGGCGGCCTTGACCGATGTAGGCGTAAACGTCCCTGCTGAACAACGGGACCGTGAACATCATGGGCAGACCCCAAGCCACCACTGCCTGCAGCGTGGCTTTCCGGGCTTCCAGTCCCCAAACCCGGACACGTTGGCCCAACCGCAGCCAGGCCCGCACCAACAGCATCCCGCCGATGGACAGAAGAACGATGGAGAGCGCGACGCCTGTGCCCTCGGTCCGCATCCAGATAAAGAGCGGCAACCGCCGGAGTTCAGACACGGGCGCCAGCCAACCCACGCCCAGGGAACCCACCACCATGAACATCGAACCAATGAAACCGGCGATCAGCGGGGAACGTGCGTTATCCACCTCGCTGGTTACAGCATCCGCCGTCGGCGCTGCTGTCCCTGCCTTCTGGGCGGCGGGTACGGGCACCGTCATGTGGTCGTCATCCAATCGTTCGCCCGGTAATTTCGGGACAAAAGTTCTGCGTCTTCGGGGCTTAAGCGACAGGAAGAAACGACACTGCCGCGCTCAAAAATCGTACCATCGGAGCACTTGGAACGGCCGGAAGGATAGGCTAGGCGCGTGCCTATTACTAATGAACGCATCGTCTGGATCGACTGCGAAATGACCGGTCTTGACCTTAAGAACGACGCCTTGATCGAAGTAGCCGCCCTGGTGACGGATTCCGAGCTCAACATCCTCGGTGACGGCGTCGATGTCGTCA
Organism: Paenarthrobacter sp. AB444; assembly: GCF_028736865.1. NCBI lineage: Bacteria > Bacillati > Actinomycetota > Actinomycetes > Micrococcales > Micrococcaceae > Paenarthrobacter > Paenarthrobacter sp. AB444. Next base: position 94,803 of record NZ_JAQZBY010000016.1, read on the forward strand.
TCAAGCCCGATGATGCCGCGCTGGAACAGATGAACGATTTTGTTCGCGACATGCATACCCGGTCCAAACTCCTGGACGAGCTCCCGTTCGGAAAGACGATGGCCGAGGCCGAAGCCCAGGTCCTGGAATACATCGAGAAATGGGTTCCGGATCCCCGCAAGGCCCCTTTGGGCGGCAACTCCGTGGGAACGGACCGCATGTTCCTGGCGCGGGACATGCCGAACATCGTGGAACACCTGCACTACCGCGTTATTGATGTCAGCACCGTCAAGGAGCTTTCACGGCGTTGGTTCCCGCGCGCCTACTTCCAGTCGCCCGCAAAGCACGGGGGCCACCGCGCCCTGGGTGACATCAAGGACTCCATCGACGAGCTCCGCTACTACCGCGAGGCCGTCTTTGTTCCAGCTCCGGGCCCGGACACCGCCACGGCCCAGCGCATTTCCAAGGAGATCATCGCCAGTGCCGAAACCCTGGGATCCAGCGAGGCAGTGTGATCTGCGCCATTTTTGAAGGTTTTTTCGCCAAAACCGGCAAAAGTGGACATTGCACCCCAAAACAGCAGGTAAGCTATTTGTCGTTGCCTTCGAGGAAAGCCGGTCAAACGGACTAGCCGCAGAGGGCACATGGTGGGCTTAGCTCAGTTGGCAGAGCGCCTGGTTGTGGTCCAGGAGGTCGCGGGTTCAACCCCCGTAGCTCACCCCACCGAGATTGGCTGCAGAGCCGGTTTCCACAAAGGCCGCACCGGTTATCCGGTGCGGCCTTTGCTTTTAACCCGGATCCGGAACATCCCGGACCCCAGCGATAACCAGAGGAAGAACCGACATGACCGTCCTGCCAGTGACTATTTGGGGCGAACCCGTCTTGCACCGCCGGGCAAGTGAAGTGGAAGTCTTCGACGACGAACTGCGGACTTTGATCGCGGACATGTTCGAGACGAATGACGCCGCGAACGGCGTTGGACTCGCGGCACCCCAGATCGGTGTGGGCAAGCGCATCTTCGTCTACAAGTACGACAACGAGGACGACGTCCCGCCGCAGGGTGTCCTGGTCAACCCGGTACTTACCCTGTCCAAGGTCTCGGGCGCACTTCCTGATCCGGATGAAGACGTTGAAGGCTGCTTATCCTTCCCCGGCGAGTACTACCCATTGCAGCGAGCCGAATGGGCGCGGGTCCAAGGCTTTGATGGCGATGGCAACCCGGTGGAATTCGAAGCGACCGGCTGGTTCGCCCGGATCATCCAGCACGAGTTCGATCATCTGGATGGCAAGCTCTACGTCAACCGCCTGGTGGACCGCTACTCGAAGAAGGCCATGAAGCAAGCCAAGAAGAACGGCTGGGGCGTGCCCGGCCTGACCTGGATGCCCGGCGTCGACCCTGATCCGTTCGGACACTAACCCATGATCGCCGGCACCCACACCGAGCTCTTTACCCTTCTGGACATCAGCGCCGAGGATGCGCCGGAGTGTGCACGTCTGCTGTCCACGCCCGCTGACACCAGCGTGATGCAGGCCCTGGATGCCATGACAGCGCGGTTGGGCACCTTTCCATTGGAAAGCATCAAGGCAGAGGGAGCATCGGAGGAAACCTGGATCGAAGCACTCCTGCGCTTCGCTCCCTCCGTCCATGCCTACCACCTGGAGTTGGGCATCAGTCCTGCCGTTTCGGCGGCGTCACTGGCCGACGTGGGCTTGCAGCTGCGGATCAACCGGCGGGTTCACGGCCGGTTCGGATTGGATACGTGGGGTTGGCTGACGCTGCATATGGCCGGCAACCTCTTCCGGCTTGGCAGGCTGCAGTTCCACCTCGTTCCAGCCGATGGTGCTGCCTCGTCCTGGGTGTTGGGTGTGCATATCCCGGAAGACGGCGGCCTCTCCCCTGCCCTGGTGGACCAGAGCTTTGCCGAAGCCCGCGCCTTTTTCACGCATCACTTTGCGGACAAGCCGGCAACAGTGGCCACGTGCGATTCATGGATGCTGGATCCCTATCTGGCCGAGCGGCTCCCACACAGCAACATCGCCTCCTTTGCCCGGCGGTTCACCGTTGACCGCTGCACGGACGCTCCCACCGACGCTGTCTACTTCACCTTCCGGCAACGGGGATTGAAAGACCTGGACAGACTCCCCCGCGAAACGTCCCTCCAGCGAGTGGTCCTGGAGCGGATCGACGACGGCGGCACCTGGCAGCTGGGGCACGGTCACCTGGCGCTGTAGATCGTTTGCTGTCCGGGGCAGGACGAGAGCACGCCCTTCATGGCGTCCTTCTCGGCCTGGGTAACCCACAGGCGGTATGCGGTCTTGACGGAAATTTGCCGTGCGACATAGTGGCAGCGGAAGTTCTTGTTCGCGGGGAGCCACGTGGCGGCATCCCCTGCCCCCTTTTTGACGTTTGCCGGCCCATCGGCCGCGATCAGATTCAGGGGGTCGTTGGCGAGGGTTTGCCGCTGCTGGACGGTCAACTGCTGGGCTCCCTTTTGCCAAGCGTCCGCCAAGGCCACCACGTGGTCAATTTGCACCGCCGAGCTGGTGTCCTGCCCCCGCTGGAACGACACTTGGCGCCCGGTGTAAGGCTCGTTCAACATGCCCGAAGCAACTTTGCAGGAGGAACCTTCCGTGAACTTGACCGCCGTCAAGTCGCGGCGAAGGATGTCATTCCTGGTGTCGCAGCCGTTACGGTCCGCATCGGCCCAGGCCTGCCCGAACGCGGCCCTGTCGTAGTCCGATTTCGCCGCCCGGCCTTTGACCTGAAGGCGCTCCAGGGCGTCTGCAGCTTTTTCAGGGGCTACCGCTGCTGCACCGCGGACAGGTTTCATCCACTCGGGGTTGTAGACCGGAGCTTCACTCGGTCCGGACTGCGCAGGTTGGGCTGCATCGAATTGACCCGTGGTGAAGAACCAGGACAGCCCCGCAGCAATGGTGGCGGCGGCCAGGGCCAGAACCGCCCATGCTTGGCGTGACCGACGTCGGGCGCGTTTGTAGGCGGACCAGGTGATGCTCAAGGGACTCCATCCAGTGGGGCAGGGTGTGTCCTACGAGCGTATGGCAAGGCCCCGACAGTCAGAGTCGGTATCCACAGTGTGTAGGAGAAGTCACACCGCACCGTGGCTGAAAGTAGGCTCCTTTATTGCTCGCGCATCACGCGTTGAAGGTCCTCGGCAGCCACTTCCAGAAGTCCGCGCAGTTGCTCCACGCGCTCGTCGGAAACGTCTCCGGCAGCGTTGGCCGCGACTGCCTGGTCCAGGAGCTTCTGGGCTTGCTTATGGTTGGCCTTGGCCACGTCCAAGGCATGTTCGAGCGTGGTCTCATGTTCGATGGTTGATTCGTTGTCCATGAGTGCCATTCTGCTCAGGTTTCCCGGCCGATTCCAGTGACCCGGCCGGGAAACCCGTGAGAACTGATCGGGTATCAGGCGTCAGCAGTTTCCAGTACAGCAATCGGAGCGATGACGTCTTTGGCGGGGAAGGACGGCGGGTTCACACCGGCCATTTCTTCCATGACGCGGACAACCTGGCAGGAGTAGCCGAACTCGTTGTCGTACCAGACGTACAGCACGAGGTTCTTGTCGTTGGAGATGGTCGCGAGACCGTCAACGATGCCGGCCCGGCGCGATCCAACGAAGTCGGTGGAAACTACGTCAGGGGAATCGATGTAGTCGATCTGCTTGCGGAGATCCGAGTGCAGGGACATCTCGCGGAGGTAGTCGTTGACTTCCTCGCGGGTGGTGCCGTTCTCAAGGTTGAGGTTCAGGATGGCCATGGAGACGTCCGGCGTGGGTACGCGGATGGCATTGCCGGTGAGCTTTCCCTGCAGTTCGGGAAGAGCCTTGGCGACGGCCTTTGCAGCACCGGTCTCGGTGATCACCATGTTCAGTGCGGCCGAGCGTCCACGACGGTCGCCCTTGTGGAAGTTGTCGATCAGGTTCTGGTCGTTGGTGAACGAGTGGACCGTTTCGACGTGTCCGTGAATGATGCCGAACTTGTCGTTGATGGCCTTCAGCACAGGGGTGATGGCATTGGTGGTGCAGGACGCCGCGGTGACGATCTTGTCGTCGTCGTTGATGTCGCGGTGGTTGATGCCGTGGACGATGTTCTTGAGCTCGCCCTTGCCTGGCGCGGTCAGCAGGACGCGGGCAACGCCCTTGCTCTGCAGGTGCTGGGAGAGGCCATCGGCGTCGCGCCAACGTCCCGTGTTGTCGACAACCAACGCATCCTTGATGCCGTACGCGGTGTAGTCGACGGTCGCGGGGTTGTCCGAGTAGATGACCTGGATCTGGACTCCGTTGGCCGTGATGGTGTTGGCTTCCTCATCCACGCGGATGGTGCCTTCGAAGGAGCCGTGGACGGAGTCGCGGCGCAGCAGGCTCGCACGCTTGACGAGGTCGTTGTCTGCCCCTTTGCGAACCACGATGGCGCGCAGGCGGAGGCCGTGGCCGCCACCGGCCTTTTCGATCAGGAGGCGGGCCAGCAGGCGGCCGATGCGCCCAAAACCGTAAAGAACGACGTCGGTGCTGGTGCGGTCGTCAGCGCCGCGCCTGCCCACGATCTCGGCCAATTCGGACCGCAAGTACTCGTCCAGGGAGGCGCCATTGCCTTCTGCCCGGTACTTCTCCGTCAAACGCGCAATGTCGATGGCAGCGGCGCCGAGTTCCAGCTCAGAGAGGGCATTCAGAAGGGGTGCGGTCTCTTCGAGCAGGAGCTCGTGGTTGCTCATCCGGCGTGCAAAGCGGTGGGCCTTGAGGATGTTCATGGTGGACTTGTTGATCAAGCTCCGGCCGTGGATGCTGGTGACCACGTTGTTTTCCCGGTACAACCGGCCGATCACCGGAATCATGGCCTCGGCGAGAGCCTCCCGGCCCATCCACTTATCAAGACAAGAATCTGACGTCTGGCTCACAGAACTACCTTCCTTGGGTCAACCACATACGTCCTCGTATGCAGATGGCAGCGGCCGCCCGGAGTAGTCCTGCGGCACATGCGCCAGCGGGCTTCGGTCCACCCACTGCGCCTTGAACGAGAGCAAAGAAAATCCGCCGGCTGCGAACGCAGTCCCGGCGGCAGAACATCTACGTTCAGTAACCATTCTAGGCGGGAAGGGCGGGGCATAGTCGTCCCGAAGGCGTGAAATCACTCACACGCCCGTGATCCCGGCAGTCATAAATGGATGGGTTGACCGATACGCCGGGTTCTGTCATCCGTTGTCGTTGCCAACAAGGGAGTGGCGGCCATCCATCTACGAACGCCGTTGCCGACGCCCTCCAGCGGCCTACCCGGACACTCGGGCGAGCAGCCCTCGAACGTGTCCTGTCTGGCCTTGCTCCGGGTGGGGTTTACCTAGCCTCCCCGGTCACCCGGGGAGCTGGTGGTCTCTTACACCACCGTTTCACCCTTACCTGCTGCAACCGGTGCAATACCGGAAACGCAGGCGGTCTGTTCTCTGTGGCACTGGCCTGCGGGTTACCCCGAGTGGGCGTTACCCACCACCCTGCTCTGCGGAGCCCGGACGTTCCTCGAGCCACTTTCGTGACGCGCGGCCGCCTGGTCAACCCATCCGCCGTACAGTCTACCGGCGTCCAAGGCGGCCCGAGTCACCGGTAATATCGACTGGTGCTGATTCTCCTGCCGCCTTCAGAAGGCAAGACCCCCGCCACCAAAGGCCCCGCCATTGACTGGGAGTCATTGAGCTTTCCGGAACTGAACCCGTATCGGGCGAAGGTCCTCGAAGCCTTGGGAACAGTGAGCGCGCACGAGGACGCCCTTGCGTTGCTGGGCGTCGGCGCCTCCTTGCGTGACGACGTCGAACGCAATACCCGCCTCCACGCCGAACCGGCGGCCCCCGCGCACCAGGTCTACTCCGGCGTCTTGTACGACGCCCTCGGCTTCAAGAGCATGACCCCGGCACAGCGGCGCAAGGCCACAGAATCCATCCTTGTCGTCTCGGCGCTCTGGGGCGCCATCGGCTTCGGCGACCACGTGCCGGCCTACCGCCTGTCCATGGGAACCGCACTGCCCGACGTCGGACGCCTCGCCTCCTACTGGAAGCCGCAACTTAACGCCGCCCTGGCCAAACGCTCGGAAGGAGAGCTGCTTATCGACTGCCGCTCGAGCACCTACGCCGCGGCGTGGGCTCCCCCGGCCGAGCAGACGGTGACCGTCAACGTGTTCAACGAGGCCAACGGCAAGCGCACGGTGGTGAGCCACTTTGCCAAGCACACCCGTGGTGAACTGGCCAGGCATCTGCTGACGAGGCGTGGCAAGGCGCCGGCAACTCCCCAACAGCTCCTGAAAGCATCCAGCGAGCACTGGACCACCGAACTTGTTGAAGGCACTGCCCGCAAACCGCACGCGCTGAACATCATCCTGACGGGCTAAGCCCCCGGATCCGCAGCGGAGATCAGTTCCACTCCGCAGATCGGACAAGGATCACGCCCGAGTCCGGGCAGAAAACGATGTCGTCCTCGGCAGCGGCTTTGACCTCGCCGAGGTCCCCCGGGCTGAGCATCATCCCCGAGCCTTCGGACTTTCCATGGAAGAGCCGGGCAGCACCGACTCCCCGCTTGGCGATGGTCTTTTCGTAGACTGCGAGCATCCCTGCATCCAAGGCCTCGGCGAAGGCTGCCCGCTGCCCGCGGACCACCGTTTCCTCGGCAGCGATCTCTGCGATGGCTTCATCCAGCTCCGCACGGATGCTGCCGAAGGAGCCCTGGATGTCATCAACGATGGCCTGCTGGGCAGCTTGGCGTTCGCGCAGGGTGTCCAGGCGCTCCAGGATTTCCAGTTCAACGTCTTCAAGGTCCGATCGGCGCTTGGTCAGCGAGGCGATGTCATTCTGCAGAGCCACCAGGTCCTTGGACAGTCCGGTACCGCTGTTGAGCCTGGTTTCGTCACGTTCGATCCGCGAGGCAACCTGCTCGACGTCGGCTTCCGCCCGGCGGAGTTCGGCTTCAGCGTCGTGGACGGCTACTTTGGCGGCCCCCAGTTCACCGTTGGCCACCGCGAGGGCATCGGTCAGGTCAGTAATGCGGGGATCGTTTTCCAACACTTTCCGGCGGCCGGCCAGCGATTTGAGCTTGGCATCCAGTCCCTGCAGTTCAAGCAATTTCAATTGTTCTGCCGGTGCCGCTTTTGCCACGCTTACCTCCGCTTGTCGCCGCCGGACCTGGAGATCAGTTCCGGATCTTTCCTAGACTCTAGTCGCCGCCTGGAGTCAGTATGAAGTCCCAAGGGTCGCTGTTGGTGCTGCTGACGCGGATATCGACGTCGTAGCCTTGGTCCGCGAGGACATTGCCCAATGCTTCGGCCGCAGCCGGGAGCCACAGCCATTCACTGGCAAAATGCGAAACGTCAATCAGGTAGGGACGGCCGTTGGTGGCGCCTTCCCGCGCTTCCGAAGCCGGATGGTGCCGCATGTCTGCCGTGACGTAAACGTCGGCATGGTTGGCGCGGACGGCGTCGAGCAAGCTGTCCCCGGCGCCCCCGCAGACCGCCACGCGCCGCACAAGACCGTCCTTGTCACCGGCCACCCGCACACCGCCGGCGACGGCCGGGAGCATTTCAAAGACGCGTGCTGCAAAGTCACCCAGGGTTTCAAGCTCCGGAAGATCGCCCACCCTGCCGATTCCTTCCTCAGGCAATCCGTTGGATGCGGCCGTCAGCGGCGCGACGTTCTCCAGCCCGAAGGCGTCGGCGAGCACGTCCGAGACTCCACCGACGGCTGAGTCACCATTCGTATGCACTGTCAGCAGGCCGGTGCCAGCCTCAATCAACCGGTGAACGGCAAGGCCCTTGGCCGTGGTTGCCGCTACCGAATTCACGCCTTTGAGCAGCAAGGGGTGGTGGGTGATGAGCAGTTCGGCGCCCCATTCGATGGCTTCGTCAATGACAGCCAGGGTGGGGTCCACGGCGAACAGTACTTTGGTCACCGGAACCGTGGGCCGCCCGACCACCAGACCGACTTCGTCCCAATCCTCGGCCAGCGACTCGGGCCAGAGCTCTTCCACAGCCAGCAACACCTGGCCGAGGCTGGGTTCGGCGCTGGCTGCCTCTGTTTCGTCGTGTTCTGTTTCGTCCTCTTCGACGGAATCCGCATCAGAAATGCCAGTGTTTACTGCTTCCATGTTCCTATTCTTCACTACCGTGCCGGATCAGGCAGTCCTTGCCGCCGGGTATCTGCCGGGAGCCGTAATTCTCCCGTAAGGTGAAACGGGAATCATCAGGACATCCCAACCATTGAAGAGAACATGAAAACTTTCGTACTTGGCGGCGGCTGCTTCTGGTGCCTCGACGCCGTTTACCAGAAGACCCGTGGCGTCAGCTCGGTGGTCTCCGGCTACACCGGGGGCCACGTCCGCAATCCCGACTACTACGAGGTATGCTCCGGAACCACGGGCCACGCGGAGGTCGTTGCAGTGACCTTTGATGAAACCGTGGTTCCCGAGGACGTCATTCTGGACATGTTCTTCGCCCTCCACGACCCCACCACGTTGAACCGCCAGGGCTACGACGTCGGAACCCAGTACCGGTCATCCATGTTCTACACCACCACGGAAGAGAAGGTGTTGTTCGAGGAAGCCATCGAACGCGCCCAGGCCCTCTGGTCCGATCCGATTGTGACTGAAGTGGTCCCGCTCCCGGACTTCTACGAGGCCGAGGAAGTTCACCAGAATTACTATGCCAAGTTCCCTTATCAGGGGTATTGCCAGGTGATCATTAATCCCAAGCTGGCCAAGGCGAGGAAATATTACTCTGCATGGCTTACTGCTTAGCAAGGTTTCGTTCCCGCTGGTTAGGCTGACCTCAGCATTCCCTCTTCAGAGATAGGCGTAAATTTTCATGGCAAGGATCTACGACGACGTCACCCAGCTGGTCGGCCGCACTCCGCTGGTTCGGTTGAACCGGCTGACCGAAGGCCTGGACGCCCAGGTTGCGGTCAAGCTCGAGTTCTACAACCCGGCCAACAGCGTCAAGGACCGCATCGGCGTGGCCATCGTTGACGCTGCGGAAAAGTCCGGTGCCTTGAAGCCAGGCGGAACGATCGTTGAGGGCACCTCCGGCAACACCGGTATCGCACTGGCCCTGGTCGGTGCTGCCCGCGGTTACAAGGTCATCCTGACCATGCCCGAAACGATGTCCACCGAACGCCGGGTCATGCTCCGCGCCTACGGTGCCGAGATCGTCCTCACCCCCGGTTCGGAAGGCATGCGCGGCGCTGTCGAGAAGGCCCAGGAGATCGTCGCCACCACGGAGAACGCCATCTGGGCCCAGCAGTTCGCCAACGAGGCAAACCCAGCGATCCACCGCGCCACCACGGCCGAGGAAGTCTGGGAAGACACCGACGGCGAAGTCGACATCTTTGTCGCAGGCGTTGGCACCGGCGGCACCGTCACCGGCGTCGGCCAGGTCCTCAAGGAACGCAAGCCCGGCGTGCAAATTGTTGCCGTCGAGCCGAAAGACTCGGCCATCCTCAACGGCGGAGCACCCGGCCCCCACAAGATCCAGGGAATCGGTGCCAACTTTGTTCCCGAAATCCTGGACACCAACGTCTACGACGAGGTCCTGGATGCCACGCTCGAGGATTCCGTCCGCGTTGCCCGTGACCTCGGTGCCCGCGAAGGCATCCTTGGCGGCATTTCTTCCGGTGCCATCGTGTGGGGCGCGCTGGAACTGGCCAAGCGTCCGGAGAACGCCGGCAAGCTGATCGTTGCGGTCGTCTGTGACTTTGGAGAGCGCTACATCTCCACTGTGCTGTTTGATGACATCCGCAGCTAACACAACGCCTGCATTCCTTCATTTCCTGTAGAAAGGTCTTTGTGAGCTTCTTCGCAAGACTTAAGGAAGACCTCGACGCCGCCCGGTCCCACGACCCGGCGGCGCGAGGTTCTTTCGAGAACTTTTTCGCATACTCCGGCTTGCATGCCATTTGGGCGCACCGCGTCACGCACAAGCTCTGGCAAAACCCGGCACTGAGGTTTCCTGCCCGCTTGATTTCGCAGCTGGCCAGGTTCCTGACCGGCATTGAAATCCACCCCGGTGCCACAATAGGCCGCAGGTTCTTCATCGACCACGGCATGGGCGTCGTCATTGGTGAGACGTCCGAGATCGGCGACGACGTAATGATTTATCACGGTGTCACTCTCGGCGGCCGGTCGCTGGCCAAGGTCAAGCGCCACCCCACGATTGGTGACCGCGTCACGATTGGTGCGGGCGCCAAGGTTCTGGGCCCCATCACCATCGGAGCGGACAGCGCAGTCGGAGCAAATGCCGTGGTGGTCAAGGACGCTCCCCCGGAGTCAATCATCACCGGCATTCCGGCGACGTGGCGGCACCGTGATGCACGGTCCGAGACCAAGCCTGCTGTGGATCCTGCCGAGTACTACATCGAATACCGGATCTAGAACGCGCCAAACGTCACGGTGACCAAACCTCACTTTGACTCAGTACGGCAAAGGCCGGCCCCTCCCAGTCTGATCGGGAGGGGCCGGCCTTTGCAGTTGGTGGCGCTAGTGGGTGTCGACTGCCGAGATCTCGGACTTGTCTTCGCCCCAGAGGGTGTGGAACGTCCCTTCGGTGTCCACGCGGCCATAGGTGTGTGCGCCGAAGAGGTCGCGCTGGCCCTGGATCAAGGCAGCGGCAACGCGCTTGCGGCGGAGGCCGTCGTAGTACGCCAGCGACGAGGAGAAGACCGGTACCGGAATACCGAGCTGCACGGCGGTGGCGACAACGCGGCGCCAGGCCGGGAGAGCCTCTGCAATGGCCTTGGTGAAGGCCGGAGCGAACAGCAGGTTGGCGGGCTTCTCGTCGGCTGCGTAGGCCTTGGTGATGTCCTTGAGCAGTTCGGCACGGATGATGCAGCCTGCGCGCCACAAGGAAGCGATCTCGTCCAGCTTGAGGTCCCAGCCGTACTCCTTGGCAGCGGAGGTCAGCATGTCCAGACCCTGGGCATAGGAGACCAGCTTGGAGGCGTACAGAGCCTGACGGACGTCCTCAACGAACGTTTCGGGGATCTCCACGGAAGCCTCTTCGCCAGCGAGCAGTTCCTGGCCGAGCTTGCGCTGCTCGGTCTGGGAGGACAGCGCGCGGGCGAACACAGACTCAGCGATGCCCGAGACAGGCGATCCGAGTTCAAGGGCGGAGATGACGGTCCAGCGTCCGGTACCCTTCTGGCCGGCGGCGTCAACGACGACATCCACGAAGGGCTTGCCCGTCTTGGCGTCAACGTGGCCGAGGACCTCAGCGGAGATTTCGATGAGGAAGGAGGACAGCTCGCCCTTGTTCCACTCCGCGAAGATCTTGGACTGCTCGGCCGGCTCGATGCCAGCGCCGGAGCGGAGGAGGTCGAAGGCCTCGCCGATGACCTGCATGTCGGCGTATTCAATGCCGTTGTGGACCATCTTGACGAAGTGGCCGGCGCCGTCGGTGCCGATCCATGCGCAGCAGGGCTCGCCGTCGACCTTGGCGGAGATCTTCTCCAGCAGCGGGCCGAGAGCGTCGTAGGACTCGCGGGAACCGCCGGGCATGATGGACGGGCCGTTCAGTGCGCCCTCTTCGCCACCGGAGACACCGACGCCTACAAAGTGAAGGTCCTTCTTGGCCAGCGCGGCTTCCCGGCGGCGGGTGTCCTCGTAGTGCGAGTTACCGGCGTCGATGATGATGTCGCCGGCTTCAAGCAGCGGTTCAAGCTGCTCGATCACGTTGTCGACGGGAGCGCCTGCCTTGACCATGATGAGGACGCGGCGGGGCTTTTCGAGGGAGTCGACGAGCTCCTGCAGCGTTTCCGTGCGGATGAAGTCGCCTTCCGTGCCGTGCTTTTCCAGCAGGGCGTCGGTCTTTTCCACGGAGCGGTTGTGGAGAGCCACGGTGAAGCCGTTGCGTGCGAGGTTGCGGGCCAGGTTGGCGCCCATCACCGCAAGGCCGGTGACACCGATGTGTGCTGACATCAAAACTCCAATTCGTTCGTGTACAAACAGTCCCAACGTACCCTCAGGGGGCAAGGAGGAAACGATTTCAAAACCAGGGGCTGAAATAAACCATACGTATTTAAACCTTGGGCGGGAAAGCGGCGCCCACGTTGTGGAAGCTGCCGCGTCATAAACAGTCTATGATGTCCGCACCCCGACACAGCGGCCAGTGACCACTCCCGGGAACCCCCACCCGCCGCTAGGGGCCTCCCACGCCATTATGCTTACCTCTATGTCAACCAGCCTTCACCACCGCGCCATAGAGCATTTGGGAACCCGGATCGTAGGTGGTGCCCTTCCCTCGGGCCACGTGATGTTGGCTGAGCATCTGGAAGATGAACTCAACGTCTCGCGATCCGTGGTGCGTGAAGCCGTGCGTGTCCTCCAATCGCTTGGGCTCGTCGAGACCATCAAACGCGTTGGCATCCGGGTCCTGCCGGCGCATCGTTGGAATCCCTTCGACCCCCTGATCATTCGTTGGCGCCTGGCCGGTGAAGGCCGCGGTGCGCAGTTGCGGTCGTTGGCCGAGTTGCGTTCCGCCGTCGAGCCCGTAGCTGCCGAACTTGCCGCGGGCAACGCGCCGGAGAGTCTCCGGCAGGAGCTGGTGGGTATCTCCCTGGCGATGAAGCAGGCCGGTGACGCCGGGGACATGGCAACATTCCTGGACCTCGACATCCGCTTCCACGCCCTGGTGTTGTCCGGATCGGGCAACGAAATGTTCGCCAACCTGATCGGGCAAGTCACCGAGACCTTGACGGGCCGGACCGTTCATGGCCTGATGCCGGAGCACCCGCAAAAGGAAGCGCTCCAGTGGCACATGGATGTGGCCCATGCGATTGATGCCGGTGATGGCCCCTTGGCCCGGGAAGCAGCGGCCAAGATCATGCGGCAGACGATCGCGGAGCTGGCACCCAGCTGGGATGACCAGCCCCGCGTCTTCGTTCCCGTCGCAAAGAAGCCCGCTACTCCTGGAAGTTGAGCAGCACTTTGCCGGACTCGGCGGAGTTCCGGGCAACCTCGAACGCCTCCAGGCCGTGCGCGAGATCAAATTCATGCGTCACTACGGGATCTACATACAGGGAACCGTCTGCAAGCGCCTCGATGACGTCGTCGATCTCGTCGTTGAAGCGGAACGAACCCAGCAACTCCAGCTCCCGCGTGATGGCCAGCGAGATGAATACCGGCTGGGGCCCGGACGGAAGCAGTCCCACCATGACCACTTTGCCACCGCGCGTGGCACCTTTGATAGCCGAGGCAAGGCCGTAGTGGCTGCCTGAGGATTCAATGACGACGTCGGCGTCCACCGCCGCGATGGCTTCCGCATCGTCCCCCTTGAGGACGGCGTCAGCGCCAACGGAGCGGGCGATCTCCAATGGTTTGTCATGCATGTCGACGGCGACGATCCGCTCGGCGCCGGCGCGTTTCAGGACGGCAACCGAGAGGGCGCCGATCGGTCCGCTGCCGATGACAAGGGCCGTCTTCCCCTTGACGTCACCAGCGCGTGACACGGCGTGCCAGGCCACGCTGGCCGGTTCCACCAGCGCAGCCGTGCGAAGGTCCAGGTTCGCCGGGAGCGGGCGAAGCATCCTGGAGGGCAGGTTTGCGTAGCGGCTGAAGGCACCGTCTGTGTGGGGGTAGCGGGCCGCGCTGCCCAGGTAGGTGCATCCCGGTGAGAGGTTTGGCCGGTCCTCTGGGTACCTGGCGTCTCCTGGTGCGGGTGTCGCAGGATGGACCGCCACGGGCGTTCCTGCTGCCGGGCCGGTTCCGTCAGCAGCCTGCCGGACAACCACGCCAACAATTTCGTGGCCGAGCACCATGGGTTCTTTGAGGATGGATTCTCCGGCCGCACCGTGCAACCAGTAGTGGAGATCCGAACCGCAGATTCCGCCGTAGGCGATCTCCACGACCGACTCAGCGGCGGCAGGCGGCGCCAACGGAATGTCTTCGATGCGCAGGTCACCCTTGCCGTGGGCGACAACAGCCGGACCTGATGCGGGAAGGTCGAGGCTCATCAGACCACCACCGTCATTCCGCCGTCTACGAAGATCGTCTGTCCGTTCACGAAGTTCGATGCCTGGGATGCGAGCCAAACCGTCGGTCCGGCGAGGTCGGCCGTCGTACCCCATCGCCTGGCCGGGGTACGGCCAAGGATCCAGGAGTTGAAGTCCTGGTCATCGACGAGGTTCTGTGTCATTTCGGTATGTATGTAGCCAGGAGCGATGCCGTTGATCTGGAGGCCGGAGGAAGCCCACTCCGCTGTCATGGCACGGGTAAGGTTCCGCAACCCACCCTTGGCCGCGACGTAGGGCGCGATGGTGGGACGGGCCAGATCGGTCTGGACCGAGCAGATGTTGATGATCTTGCCGTGGCCGCGGGGAATCATGTGGCGGGCGGCCTCCCGACCCACCAGGAAGGCGCTGGTGAGGTCCGTCGTAATGACCCGCTCCCAGTCCTTGACGTCCAGGTCCAGCATGGGCACCCGGTGCTGGATGCCTGCGTTGTTCACCAGGATGTCCAACGGTCCAACGTTCTGCTCCACCCAAGCGACCCCTTCAGCGGCCGAATCGGCATCGGTGACGTCGAAGGCGTGGCTGTGGACCCTGCCCTCGGGGTACTGCGATGACATCGCCTCCCGCGCTGCCTCCAGGCGTTCGATATTGATGCCGTTCAGGACTACGGTAGCCCCCGCATCCGCGAGACCGCGGGCAAGGGCGTTGCCTATCCCCCTGCTTGAGCCGGTGACCAAGGCCACCTGGCCGGTCAGATCAAAAAGTGCGCTCATGGTGTGATTGTCATTCCTTCTTAGGTTGCGCGGTTCAGTTCGTAGTGCACTGTTCAGTTCATGGTGGACCTGGTTGCGGCCAGTGCGCCGCCCAGGTTCGCGATGGTCTGCCGGACGACGGCGAGGTCCTGGTCGCCGAGGCCTTGGCGTTTGAGTTCTGCATAAAGGTCAATGGCCGCTGATGCCATGGGCACGGCGGACCCTGCCGCGGCAGCGCTGGCAAGGACGAAACCAAGGTCCTTGTGCATGAATTTGGCCGGACCTGTGGGCGCATAGTCCTTCGCTGCCAGGCGCGGACCCACGATCTCGAGCACCCTGCTTCCGGCCAATCCCCCGGACAGCACCTCGAAGAGCGCCTCCACATCCATCCCGGAGCGTTCGGCGAGTTCGGCCGCTTCGGCGAGGGCCGCCGTCGTGGTTCCGACGATCAACTGGTTGCACGCCTTGGCGAGGGACCCGGCACCCAGTGGGCCCATGCGCCGGATGGTGGTGCCCATGGTCCTGAAAAGCGGTTCAAGCTGCTCGAAGCCGTCGACGGAAGCCCCCACCATGATGGCCAGCGTTCCACTGCGCGCGCCAGCCGTCCCTCCACTGACCGGAGCGTCCACCACAACGGCATTGCCCGCGCTCGCTTCCCCGACAGTTTCGCCGAAGCGCTGGACTTCCGTGGGCGAGACACTGCTCATGACGACGACGACGGTACCCGGGTTGGGTGGTTGGTGCCGCCAGGAATCGAGCAATTCCGCGGCCGCCTCCTCGATGAAGGGAAGGTCCGGAAGCATGAAGACGATGACATTTTCATCCCGCAACCCGGCGACAGTGGCGGCACGCTTAACACCGGGAAGACCGTCAAAGGCAGCTTCGGAGCGATTCCATGCGGTGACGTTCCATCCGGCGGCGGCAATGTTCGAGGCCATGGGAGCTCCCATCAGCCCCAGGCCGACGAAACCCACTCGTTGGATGGTCATGGCTGGTAACACCTCACTTCGTTGTGGTCATCTAAAGAAAATCTGTTCAATATCCTAGCCGTCATTCAGTATGATGAACACTATGACGACTGATGAACATACCATCGCCATCGCTGTACCGCTCGAAGCTGAGTATGTAGAGCAGATCCGCGCTGTGGACCCCTCCGTAACAGTTCTCTACGAACCGGATCTGCTGCCCCCGGAGCGGTTCCCTGCGGACCACGCGGGTGATCCCTCCTTCACAAGGACGCCTGAGCAGGAAGAACGCTATTGGGCGATGCTGAACCGCGCCCAGGTCCTGTACGGCTTTCCGAATGAAAGCCCTGCCGGATTGGCACGTATCGCCACCAGCAATCCGCACCTGCAATGGATCCACGCCATGGCAGCAGGTGCCGGCGGCGCCGTCAAGGCCTCAGGCCTGGACACCGAAACGCTCCGTAAATTCCACGTCACCACCTCAGCCGGCGTCCATGCCTTGCCCTTGGCGGAATTCTCGGCCTTCGGAATCCTGAACGGCTTCAAGCGCAGTGCCGAGATGGCCAAGGATCAGGCCGCCAAGGTGTGGCCCGAGCTTCGGACGCCCACCAAGCTGGCCAACGGCTCCAAGGTAGTCATTGCTGGCCTCGGTGAAATCGGCATGGAAACTGCGCGCATTGCCCGCGCCTTGGGCATGAGGGTCAGTGGAACCAAACGCAACGTAGCTGCCATTGAGGGAATCGAGGAAGTAACCAACAACGACAGCCTCTCCGCCCTGGTTGCCGACGCCGACGCAGTGGTCAACACTCTTCCGGGAACTCCCTACACGGAAAAGTTGTTCAACAAGGACATCTTCTCTGCCATGAAGCCCGGAACGGTTTTCGTCAACGTCGGACGCGGAACGGTTGTCGACGAAGACGCCTTGCTCGAAGCCCTTGACAACGGCCAGGTTGCGTACGCATGCCTTGACGTCTTTGCAGTGGAACCGTTGCCCCTGGAGAGCCCGCTGTGGAACCACCCCAAAGTCCTGGTCTCACCGCACACCTCCGCCCTGAGCACGGCCGAGAACCGGCTGATCGCCGAGCGCTTCTGCAGCAACCTCCGCACATTCCTCGACGGCGGCGAACTCCCCCACCTCGTGGACCCGGTCCACTTCTACTAAGCCGGACTACCACCCAGTGGCGTTTAACCACCTCTCGGACAATGCATCGGCCATACTCCTGGTGTAGGTGCTCGAGAGGTGGTTATCGTCCAAGTACACATAAACATTGCCGATGATCCCAGGGCATGAGGCACCGTCACAGATCAGGTCCGTCATGTCAAGGATGGACAGGCCCGTATAGTTCCCTTCCAGCTGATCCAGCGGATTGGTCGCGGCAAGCACGGAAGACAAAGCGGGCCGACACCGCGGCTCATCGACGCCGGAAGCCATGGCACATTCGCTGGGGCTGAAGGAGAAGCGCGGGTTGTCACGCATGGCAATGACCTCCACTCCCTGATCGGTGATTTCCCCCACGAGCTCGTCAAGCCCCCACGTGAGGTCCTCGTCGGGAGAATCCGGCACGGCTGCCGTCCCCACAAGGAACACGGCGTCCGGATGGTGGAGCCGGATATGCTCACGGACCCTCCGATTGAAGGCGTTGCATTCATCGCCCACCTCGTCCGTTGGGGTCATGAAGGGGCAAGCGCCGAAGGTGATGGCCTGGACCCGCCAATGGTGTTCCTTGGCAATGGGACCGATCGCGCCGAGCCATTGCAGGGAATGCGACTGCCCCACGACGAAGATCGTCTTGTCCGCATCCGCACCGACGTCGTTCTGCAGACACTCCGCAGACAGCACCGGGTCCTGCGGCCGCAGTTCACCTGAGCAGGGCCCATCGAGCTTCCCCCAGTCCGCCGGCAGCTGCTCAGGCGTAGGCAGCGTCCTGGCATCCTTTCCGACACGGTTGACATAGCCCGGGAGCAAGGCCCTGGCACCGGGGTTGTCATCAACGTCCTGGCCGGCAACGGCGTTCTTCTCCACCTGTTGCTGATACCCGAACCACGCCATCGGAGTGGAAGCCACCGCAAGGCAGGCAAGGACCGACACTGCCAAGCGCCACCGCTTTTCCTCCGGCCACCTCCACGACCGCAATGGCTGCTCCACGAACCTGGTGGTCAGATAGGCCAACAGGAGGGACACAGCCACAATCAAAGCGCCGATGGGTGCATCTGCGTGATCTTCCCCGATCCACACCAGGGTGATCACCAACAGCGGCCAGTGCCACAAGTACAGCGCATACGAGTTGGCCCCGAGCCCCACCAACACCTTCGACGCCAGGATCCGGTCGACGCCAAAGCGGCTTCCTGTCTGCCCGGCAATGATGACAGCCACAGCCGCCAGGGTGGGCCACAGCGCCACAAAACCAGGAAACGCCGTCCTTACCTGAAGGATCATGCCGCAGCTGAGCATGGCAACCACGCCCAGCCAACCCAGGACGGTTGCGACACCGCGGCTTGGACGAAGGAAAGGAAGGAGCAAGGCAACCAGGGTTCCCAGCGCAAATTCCCAAAGCCGGGCAAGAGTATCGAAGTAGGCCAGTTCCTGGTGGGCGGCCGTGAAATAGATCGAGTAGCCCAGCGATACCACGAAAATCAGCCCGAAAACGCAGAGCAACACCGTCCGGTAACGCAGTCCTGCCCTGCGGCAAAAGAAAGCTGCAGCAACGAAGATCGCCGGCCAGATGATGAAAACCTGCCCCTGAATGGACAACGACCAGAAGTGCTGCATGGGACTGGCCAGGCTATGGTCTGCGGCGTAGTAGTTGACTACCTGCCGCTGGAGCAACCAGTTCTGGACGTAGAAGAGCGAGGCCCACGCCTGGTTGACGATCTCCGTCCATCGGGTCCGGGGGACAATCATGAAGGTCGCCGCCAAGGTGCCCGTCAGGACAACGACGACGGCGGGAAGCAGCCGCCAGAACAAGTGCAGCCAGTGCCGAACCAGAGATACAGGCCGCGACTCCTCGTAGCGATTGACGAACTGGAGCGTCATCAAGAACGCCGAAATCAACAGGAAGACGTCCACGCCTCCGGAAACCCTGCCGAACCAGATGTGATAAGAGACCACCATGAGTACGGCCAGCGAACGGAGCCCTTGGATCTCCGGACGAAACCTGGTGCCGCTGGCGCGCCGAACCAACCCGGGGCTTTCCGGCGATGCCAGGCCCTTGGTTGCCGTCATGGACACGCTCCTCTGTCGCTGCACCAATTCTGCACCGCGTCTTGCAAAATTCCAGCACCTCGGAGGGCTAATCCGTTAAAGCAGCACGGCGCCCCTCCTGGTGGAGGGACGCCGTGCTGGGTGTGTCCGGAATTTTGCGTCGTTTACTTCGCGTCTTCCGTGCTGACGAGGTCGCGGCCTGCAGTCTCCGGGGTGAAGAACGTGGTGACGAACGAGATCAGGGCCAAGACCAGCGAGTAAATGGCGAGCACCAGCCAGGAATGGTTGGTGGCTGCCAGCAGAAGCGCACCCAGCAGGGGCGCCAGACCACCAGCCAAAACTGCGGAGATCTCCCGGCTCATGGCAACCCCGGTGAACCTGTATTGCGATCCGAAAAGCTCGGGCAGGAGGGGGCACTGCGGGCCAAGCATCGACTGGACGCCAATGGCAATGCCGACAGCCATGACCACCCATACCAAAGTGACATTGCCCAAGGTGACCAAGTAGAACGCGGGAACGGCAATAATTGCCTGGAACAAGGCACCGTAGCGGTAGACCGGAACACGTCCGTACCTGTCAGACAAAGCGCCGAAGGTCACGACCAGCACGGCTGCGAATCCGGCTGCAATCAGCAGACCGACCGGGCCGATGGAGTTATTACCGGCAAATACACCCGCCGGCATGCTCATGAAGGAAACCAGAAGGGCCGAGTAAATCGAGGAGTTGCCGTTTTCTCCCATGCGAAGGCCGATTCCAATCAGCACGTTCTTCTTGGAATGCTTCCAGAGGGCACCGATAGGGTTCTTGACCACATTCTTGTGCTTTTCCAATTCCTGGAATGCGGGAGTTTCCTTGAGCTTGAGCCGGATGAACACGGCGATGACAATCAGGACAAAGCTGGCGAGGAATGGAACGCGCCACAACCAACCCTGCAGGACGGACTTATCGGCCAGGGCAATAAGAGCGAATGTTCCAGCCCCAAGCAGTGTGCCCAGCTGGATACCGACAAAGGGCAAGGACGCGAAGAAACCGCGGCGACGACGCGGAGCAACTTCGGAGATCAGCGTCGTGGCACCTGCCTGCTCCGCACCCGCACCGAGACCCTGGATGATGCGCAAGGTGACGAGCAACACGGCGCCAAGCATTCCCGCCTGCTCGAACGTGGGCAGAAGTCCGATGGCAAAGCTGGCCGTTCCCATCAGAGCAATGGTCAGGATCAGCACCATCTTGCGGCCGAACCTGTCACCGATATAGCCGAAAATCACTCCGCCGAACGGCCGGGCCGCGAATCCAACACCGTAGGTGGCGAAGGAAGCGATCAATGCTCCGTCCGGACCCAGCGGCGAGAAGAACAGCGGACCGAAGATCAGGGCCGAGGCAAGGCCATAAATGTAGAAGTCGTAGTACTCCAGAGCGGAACCTACGGAGCTGGCCAGCGTTGCCCGCCGCAGCTGCTCCGGTTCTACGACGGCTTCGTCAGCATCAGCTGGGAACTTTGTCTTAGTACGAGTTGTCACAAGCACTCCCTCAAAATCACACCGGGCCCCCGTTGGCCCCGTGAGATAGCGATGGCATCACCGCCAAGATCACTATGTTGAACAGAGTACAGCTTGCTGAACTTGTTGCCAAGATTAAAATCAGATTTATGCCAATCAGCCCATGGGGTTGCCGAGGGACCGCGCCAACTCCTTGAGTTCCTTGACCATGAGAGCGCCCTGCTCCTCCGAATACGTCGCCTTCAAAGCCGTAACCGACAGGCCCAAACTGGGGCCATGTGCACCATGGGTCGGCACGGGAACAGCGAGGCAAACGACGCCAACGGTCGACTCTTCATCCTCGAAGGCAAACCCCTGCTTGCGGATCGTGGCGATCTGCGCCTTGAGTTCTTCGGCCGTTCGGAGGGAATTGGCAGTCATGGTGGGCAGCTCCATGCCGTCCGGGAACATGGCCT
This sequence comes from Paenarthrobacter sp. AB444, assembly GCF_028736865.1. NCBI lineage: Bacteria > Bacillati > Actinomycetota > Actinomycetes > Micrococcales > Micrococcaceae > Paenarthrobacter > Paenarthrobacter sp. AB444. The sequence continues at coordinate 115,632 of NZ_JAQZBY010000016.1, forward strand.
CGATATCGTGGTCGTGCAGTTGCGCCACCAGCGCCTTGCCGACACTGCAGAGGGAGACCGGCATTTTGTCTCCAATATTCGAGGTCAGTCTCACAGCTGGGTGTCCCTCGTAACGCGCCAGGTAGATGACGTGGTCGCCGTCGAGCATGGCAATCCGGACCGTCTCGCCGGAGAGCGTCGGAGCCTGCTCGCAGTACTTGTAGAACTCCTGCACCTCATCGAGCCGGCTCAGGTAGGCAGCCCCCAGCTCCACCAGCTTTCGCCCCAATGCGAAGTCGGCACCCTGCCGGGTAATCAGGCGCGCTTCCTCGAGCGCCAGCAGCAGGTTGGACGTCGAAGATTTCGGGATGCCGAGCTCCCGCGACAAGTCACTGAGGGTCAAGCGTCCGGACGGGGAATCAGCCAAGGCTTCAAGGACGGCGGCGGCGCGGGTCACAGCAGGGGCAGGCGACGAAGCGCCCAGCCCCTCGGAGCGGGTGGTTCGGGAATCAACCATGATTCTCCTTCGTCATTACACATCGGTGTTCAATCTACTGAACAATACCCATCATAGTGGCACGCTGCTGGGTGCGGACCCGTCGGCTTTGCAAACCCAAAAGTTGGCTGTATATTCATTTTCGAGCTCTCCACCGCGGCATCCCCCAATAGTCGCGGTGGAGAGCTCGTCCATTTCCGGACGCAGCCAGTGGGGTGGCGCTAGGCAGCCACAACTCCCTCGCCCCTAAGGCACCAGCCTCCCCCTGAACCGTCACGAACGAGTTCCCAGGTGGCCAGGGCCGACCGAAGGTTGGTCCCCAAGCGCACCTGGACCTGCAGGACCTCAATATCCACGCGTCCGGCTCCCCGGGGCATGCGCTTTTGCTCTTCCCACCAAGGAATCCTTTCGAACCAACGGACAGGTTCGACGGCAATCGTCCACTCCCGCCCTCCCCTGACGACGACGGCAGGCTCACCGTGGGTGGTCGTGCGGATATATACGTGCTCCATGGAAGGAAACCGTAGGGTGTGGGCCTGACATTAAAAGGGAACCCGGGAACAATCAGGCGTAGATGACGAAAACCCCGCTTCCTGGAAGGGAAGCGGGGTTTTCTTTGGTGGGTCCTACCGGGATCGAACCGATGACATCCACGGTGTAAACGTGGCGCTCTACCAGCTGAGCTAAAGACCCAAAGCGTTGTGTCCGCGCTCTTTGTGTTCCTCAGCGCTTCAACGAACAATGACTCTACATGATCAACCGCTGGAAACACCAATCGAGTCGCCTGCTTCCGAAAGGTCCGGCAAAACCTGGGCCAAGTAGCTCAAAGCACCACTGACTCCGAGCTCGAGTTTTACGGCCGCGAACCCGTCCCCACGGGTGCTGCCCCTGTTGATGATCACCACAGGCATTTCTGCTTTTGATGCATGCCGGACGAACCGAAGGCCGCTCTGCACCGTCAGCGACGAACCCGCCACCAGGAGGGCGTCCGCATCATCAACCATGGCGTACGCGCGCACGACACGGTCCTTGGGGACGTTCTCGCCAAAGTAGACGAAGTCTGGCTTCAGGATGCCGCCGCAGATGGGACAGACGGCCATGACGAACGAGCTGATGAGCTCAGGATCCTCCACCGTGGCGTCTGCATCCGGCGCCATCTCAACCAGCCCGGATTCCACTGCTGCTTCGACAAAACCTGGATTGATCTCCTCCAGGATCGCCGCTATCAATTGCCTGCTGAAGGTATGCCCGTGCGACAGGCAAATTACTTGGTCAAAACGACCATGGAGGTCCACCACATTGACGCTGCCGGCGTCCTCATGAAGCCGGTCGACGTTTTGGGTGATCAGGCCGGTCAGGAGACCGCGTCGCTCCATCAGTGCGACTGCAGCATGGCCGGCATTGGGGTCGGCGTGCCGGAGGCGGGACCAGCCGATATGGTTCCGCGCCCAGTAACGACGCCTGTTGGCCTCGCTGCCGATGAACTCTTGGTACGTCATGGGGTTCCGCGGTGCAGACCCCGGCCCCCGGTAATCGGGGATGCCGGAATCGGTGCTCAAACCGGCTCCGGTCAGCACTGCCAGGCGTTTTCCCTGCAGGGCTTGCACTGCAGAACCAAGGGCTTCCTGCTCCTCGGGACCGAGTTGCACCTCGGCTACGGGTGCCATGCTGGCAAACCCCGTCATGCCGACACCGGGTCCGGGGCGAGTCATGGTCGCTGATCCACCAGCGAAGCCAGCGCCGACCGATATTCCTCGAAGTCCCTCGCTTTGCCCCGCGCGTTGACTACGACGTAACGGATAATGCCGTCGACGTCGATGATGAAGGTTCCCCTCAACGCCATGCCGCTGGCTTCGTCGAACACACCGTACTGCCGGGCAACGGCTCCGTGCGGCCAGAAGTCCGCAAGAAGATCGAAGTCGAAACCCTCGTGCTCGGCATACGCGCGTTGGGCAAATTTGCTGTCAACTGAAATCGCCAGCACTGTCGCGTTCGAGTCATTGAACTGGGCGATGTTGTCGCGTATCTCGCACAACTCACCAGTGCAGATACCGGAGAAGGCAAAAGGGAAAAACACGACAACCACGTTGACGCCGCGGTAGTCCGTCAAGCGGACAGGCTCACCGTGTTGGTTCAGCAGTTCGAAATCCGGCGCAGACTGCCCTTCCTGGGGGACGCCGGCCAAAGCCGGGGCCTGCTGGACTTCTGTCATTTGTTCTTCTTGGGCACCAGGCGGGTGGCGCTCCAGTCCTTCGAAACCCCGGCAGAAGTCGTCAGGTGCAGGCCGGAAGTAGGGGCCGCGTCCTGTATGTCAGCGGGAGATACGTAGTTGTCCCTGCCGGACTTGGGTGTCAGCACCCAGACGACGCCACCCTCCTTGAGCGTGGTCAACGAATCCATCAGGGCATCAACAAGGTCTCCATCGCCATCGCGCCACCAGAAAATGACTGCGTCAACGACATCGTGATCGTCTTCATCCAGCAATTCGGAGCCCGTGACATCTTCAATATCGTCACGCAAGTCGAAGTCGACGTCGTCGTCGTAGCCGAGCTCCTGAATCAGATCCCCATCTTTGAAACCCATTCGTTCCGCCACATTTACCGATGTGGCGGCGTCGGCCTCGCTCACGTTTCCTCCTTTGAAGTGACTTCCATTACTAACAGCCAACACCCTTTGGGCGTGTGCTTCAAGCCATTGTCCCTGTAGGAGGGCACATTCCGCACCCTCAAGGGCGTTTAGAGCTTGTGGCAGTGGCGTGCTTTACGTCACGGAGGCCGTTTGGGTGTGACATACAACGCTCCGCGGGGCCTGCGGCTACGCATAGCGGCGCAGTGAAAGCTAGAGTGGCCATGAGCGCTATGGCTGCAGGGCGATCGCCCCGCAGAATTCTACTGGGCAGCCAGGCGCTCACAAGACCTGCCCGGCGCATCCGACCGGGCTGTTGAAACCGAGATGTCGCACACGACGCGTTCACGACGGGCAGTCACCCTGCCGGACTTGAGGCGCCGATGAATGCGCCAAAAGGA
>NZ_JAQZBY010000017.1:0-102003 GCF_028736865.1 Paenarthrobacter sp. AB444
ATAACGTTCCACTGGCACTTCAGTGGAGCATTATCTGTCCCCTACTTGGGTGCGGCGCCGCGCCAGCCCGCCACGAGTACCGAGCGCAGGTAGTCGTACCGGAAATCATTGATGTTTCCCAGGTCCGACAGGGCTGCGATCCTCTGGGGAAGCGCCGTGCCGGTGAGCGCGCCCACGCCAAACATGTAGGCCCATTCATGGAATCCCTGCGGCTTGTTGGGCAGGGCCTTGCGCATCACCTGGATGAAGTCCCTTGCCATGGGGTCGAAGTATTCAGCCAGGATGCCGCGTTCATGGGCGCCGGGATCGGAGGCCTCGCGGAGAACGAGCCGGGCGAACAGCTTCCCGTCTTCGGTCTCCTGGGCCTTCAGTGTTGGCATGAGGAAAGCGTCCACAATGCGTTCGACGGCGTCACTCGCCGAGGTCTCGACGGCCAGGACCTGCCGGCGGCGTTCTTCGTTGAGGTGCTGGTACCGGGCGAAGACCGCCCTGTAGAGCTCGAGCTTGGTGGCGAAGTGGTAGATGACCAGTGGTGCGGTGGTCCCGGTTTCCTCGGCTACCGCCCGCATGGTGGTGGCGTCAAAGCCCCGGTCCGCGAACATCCTTACCGCGACATCAAGGATCTGCTCCCGACGGCGCGTTCCCGCCGTATTCCCCTGCACTTCTGTGGACATGGGTTCCAGCCTATAGCTCCTTGAGTGGTCACCGTTGACACAAACTGAATGGGTGTATAAATTCTATCCCACATGAAACTGAACGGGTGTCAAAGTTCTGTTTCGTTCCGGGCAACGTCGCCCGCTTCAGAAGGGATCTCCACATGAAACGTGGAACCAAGTGGTTCATTCTCATTGGGTCATTCGTCATCTACCTCTTCGATGCCCTCGAAATTGCCGTGCTGTCCTTCGCGCTCCCGGCCATCAGCAAGGACTTGGCGCTCACTCCGCTGGCAGGCGGATTGCTGGCCACCGCGACGCTGCTCGGCATGGGCTGCTCCAGCGTGATCACAGGATGGCTGGCCGATAACCGCGGGCGACGGATCGCGCTCATCGTGTCCATGGTGGTGTTCGTCGCGCTGACCTCCGCTTTGTTTGTCGTGCCGAACTACGGCATCTTCGTAGCCCTCCGCTTTCTGGCGGGCATTGGACTTGGGGGAGTCTGGTCAGTCCTGTCCACCTACATCGTCGAAACCTGGCCGGCGCAGCAGCGCGGACGGGCGGTGGCTTTCGTGCTTGCCGCGTACCCGCTGGGTGGCGCCGGCGCAGCCCTCATCGCCGGCGTCTTCATGCCTGACTGGCGGATGCTCTTCCTGGTCACGGGCTTGTCCGCGCTCGTGCCGCTGCTCATGGTGGTGTTCTTCTTCCCGGAATCCAAGGCATGGCTGGAAGAGCGCGCGGGGCAGCAAGCACCCTCCGTCACCGTCAGGGAACTGTTCACCGGCAGCTACCGCCGTCGCACGATCGTCGCCACGCTGGTCGCAGTCTGCGCCTTCGTTGGTTTTTACGGGGCTTCAACATGGATGCCCAGCTACCTGGCTACCGAGCGCGGCCTTGATCCCCGCCAGGTCAGCCTCTTCATGACCATCCTCAACCTCGGCATGTTCGCCGGGTACATCGTGTTTGGCTGGATCGCGGACAGGATCGGCCGTCGGAACGCCATCATGCTCTCCCTGGCCGGCACCGGTTTGTTGATGCCGTTGTATGGGCTTGTCACCAACCAGGCAGTCCTGTTGTGGATGGGGCCGTTGTACGCCTTCTTCATGACGTTCGCCGGCCTTTTCGGCTCCTACCTCGGGGAACTGTACCCCACCAGGATCCGCACAACCGGCGCGGGTTTCTGCTTCAACATCGGCCGGGGCGTTGCGGCCTTCGCGCCCCTGGCCATGGGCGGAATCGCCGCCTCCTGGGGATTCTCATCCGGGCTCATCCTCTCCGGCGCAGTTTTCCTGGCAGGCGGCGCCCTCATGCTCTTCCTGCCCCACACCCACCGCGGCTCTTCCGCTGCCAACGCGGCAATCGAGCCCCACTTTCAGAAGGAATCCGTCAACAATGCCTGACCTCATAGACCTGTCCGTCAGCCTCCGCGGCGGCATAGCCTCGGATCCGCCCGGGATGACGCCGGAGATCGAATATCTTACCCATAGGGAAACTGCCAAAGACCTGGTGTCCTATTTTCCCGGACTGACTGAAGGGGATCTGCCTGCGGCGGAGGGCTGGGCCATTGAGCGCATCAATGCCACCACCCATACCGGTACACATCTGGATGCTCCGTATCACTATGCCTCCACCATGGACGGTGGAGCGCGCGCCATCACCATTGACGAAGTTCCGCTGGAATGGTGCTTTGGGCGCGGAGTGAAACTGGACTTCCGCCACTTCGAGGATGGTTACGTTGCCACGGCCGATGACGTCGAGGCCGAACTGTCGCGGGTGGGGCACCAGCTCGAGCCGGGAGACATTGTGGTGGTCAACACCGCGGCCGGCACCCGGTACGGCTTCGACGACTACCTCAGCAAAGGCTGCGGGATGGGACGCGAAGCCACCCTCTACCTCACCAGCCGCGGCGTCCGGGTCACCGGCACCGACGCCTGGAGTTGGGACGCCCCTTTCGTCCACACGGCCAAGCGCTACGTTGAAACCGGTGACAGCTCGCTGATCTGGGAAGGCCACAAGGCCGGAAGGGAGATCGGTTACTGCCACATCGAGAAACTGCACAACCTTGAGGCCCTTCCGGCCACGGGGTTCCGGATTTCCTGCTTCCCGGTGAAAATCCACGGAGCGTCCGCAGGGTGGACCCGCGCGGTTGCGATTCTGGATACGGAGGCGGGCAAATGAAGTTCTTCCGGTTAATGCTCGACGGCGTTCCCCGCCTTGGGCTGGCCAATCCGGACTTGGTCTCTGGCCGGCTTTATCCGGAAGGGGTGGATGCGTTTGACGTGATTTCCCACCCCGGGATTACAGCCGATGGTGACTGTGTGGACATTGCCGGAGCCGAGCTGCTGCCGCCCATTGACGTGTCCACCATCCGTGACTTCATCACTTTTGAGCAGCACACGGAGGGCGCCTTGCGCTCAGTAGCCCCGGAGAAGGGTGTTCCAGACGCCTGGTACGAGGCGCCGTCGTTCTATTTCACCAATCCGCATGCGGCGATAGGCCATAACGCGACTGTTCCCATGCCGCCGGGCTCCCGGCAGTTCGATTTCGAGTTGGAAGTTGCGGCAGTCATAGGCACGGATGGGTTCAACCTCTCCGTGGAGGAGGCGGGAAATCACATCGCCGGCTACATGATCCTCAACGACTGGTCAGCCCGGGATGTTCAGCGCGGTGAAATGACCGTCGGCCTGGGACCAGCCAAAGGCAAGGACACGGCGACATCCCTGGGGCCGTTGTTCGTGACCAAGGACGAGCTGGAGGACGTAACCTCGGACGGGTTCCTGGATTTGTCCATGAGCGTCTCTGTAAATGGCAAGGTCCTTGCCACAGATTCTCTGGCCAACATGGCCTGGAATTTTGCTGAGCTGGTGTCCTATGCGAGTCGGGGAACCTGGGTTCGACGTGGCGACATCCTGGGGTCCGGAACCAGCGGCGGAGGCTGTCTTGCTGAATTCTGGGGTTGGTACGGGGCCGAGGCTCCGCCGGCTTTGGAACGGGACGACGTTGTGAGCCTGACGGTGGAACGGCTTGGAACTCTGACCAACGTTGTGGGCGGCGCGTCTCCGGTGCACGGGATTCCCAAAGCCCGGAGGCGTTCCTATGTCCCGCCGATGCCGTTCGCCCCGCGCATCTAAACCCCCCTCCCACCCAACTGGGGGACAGCACCTGTCCTACTGAGCGCTCATAGGACCCTGTTCTGTCCCCTGGTTGGGTTTCGGGGGAAACAAAAGACCCGCACCGGCGAACCGGTGCGGGTCTTGATCTGTGCGCCCAAAGGGATTCGAACCCCTGACCTTCTGTTCCGTAGACAGACGCTCTATCCAGCTGAGCTATGGGCGCATTTCGTGTGATTCTCGGCGGTCTGTTTCTCTGACCCCCTCGAACCTCAATAAACTTTACAGAAGTTCATGTGAAGTTCCAAATCGAGAAGCTGTAATCTGCGCAACTAGACCGGTCTACGTGACCTTAGTCACTTAAATTCGGCCTTGGTAAATCGCGAACCTTGATTTCTAGGGGTTTTTACTTTTCGAGTAGGTGGATGTCCGATGTCTGACAGCGGAATGGTCTGGTCCGCGGCCCCTATCGTTTAGGACACACCACTGAACCCGAGGAAGGGAACCGCAATGGGCGATCTGGCGCGACTGCCGCTGCTTGAGAAGGCACCTACTACGCATGCACGCCTGCTGGCCTGGGTTGAGGAAGTTGCCGAGCTGACTCAGCCGGACCGCATCCACTGGGTTGATGGCAGCGAAGCAGAAAACACGAAGCTCACGGACGAACTCGTCGAAGCCGGAACGCTGAAGCGACTCAACCCGGAAACCTTCCCCAATTCCTTCGCGGCATTCTCCGACCCCGCTGATGTCGCCCGCGTGGAAGAGCAGACCTTCATCTGCTCCGAGAACGAACGCGATGCAGGCTTCACCAACAACTGGATGGCTCCGGCCGAGATGAAGCAGAAGCTGCGCGGACTCTTCGCCGGTTCCATGCGTGGCCGCACCATGTACGTCATCCCGTTCGTCATGGGCCACCTTGATGCAGAAGACCCCAAGTTCGGCGTTGAGATCACCGACTCCGCCTACGTCGTAGCCTCCATGCGCATCATGGCCCGCATCGGCACGGACGTCCTGGACCGCATCACCCAGACCGATGCCTTCTTCGTTCCCGCCCTCCACTCGCTGGGCGCGCCGCTGGAACCCGGCCAGGCCGACGTCGCATGGCCTTGCAACCCGGACAAGTGGATCGTCCACTTCCCGGAAGAGCGCTCCATCTGGTCCTTCGGATCCGGCTACGGCGGCAACGCCCTGCTGGGCAAGAAGTGCTACGCGCTGCGCATCGCCTCCGTCATGGCACGCGATGAGGGCTGGCTCGCCGAGCACATGCTCATCCTGAAGCTGACCTCCCCGGAGCAGAAGACCTACTACGTCTCCGCTGCGTTCCCGTCCGCCTGCGGAAAGACCAACCTGGCCCTGCTTGACCCCACCATCAAGGGCTGGAAGGTCGAGACTCTCGGCGACGACATCACCTGGATGCGCTTCGGCAAGGAAGGCGAGCTTCGTGCCGTCAACCCCGAGGCCGGCCTGTTCGGCGTCGCACCGGGCACGGGCTGGGGCACCAACCCCAACGCCATGCGCGCCATTGCCAAGGGCAACAGCATCTTCACCAACGTGGCACTGACCGACGACGGTGGCGTCTGGTGGGAAGGCATGACGGAGGAAACTCCTGCGCACCTGACCGACTGGCGCGGCGAGTCCTGGACACCGGACTCCGACACGCCTGCAGCCCACCCGAACTCCCGCTTCTGCACGCCGATCGACCAGATCGACATGCTGGCCGAGGAATACTTCAGCCCTGAGGGTGTGGAGCTGTCCGCGATCCTGTTCGGCGGCCGCCGCAAGACCACCATTCCGCTGGTCACCGAAGCCCGCAGCTGGTCCAACGGCATCTTCATGGGTTCCACGCTGTCCTCGGAAACCACGGCTGCCGCTGCCGGCGCTGTCGGTGTTGTCCGCCGCGACCCCATGGCCATGCTGCCGTTCATCGGCTACGACGCAGGCGACTACCTGAACCACTGGGTCAACCTGTCCGCCAAGGCCAACCCGGAGCGTCTGCCGAAGATCTTCCTGGTCAACTGGTTCCGCCGCACCCCCGAGGGTGGCTTCGCGTGGCCCGGATTCGGCGACAACGCCCGCGTGCTCAAGTGGGCCATCGAGCGCCTTGAAGGCAAGGCAGACGCCGTGGAGACCCCGATCGGTTTCGTCCCGACCGGTGAATCCATCGACCTCGAAGGCTTGGACATGACTCCGGCCGAGGTTGAGTCCGCTGTTCGCGTCGACGCCGAGGAGTGGTCAACCGAGCTGGCCTCCATCGAGGAATGGTTCGCCAACTTCGGCGAATCGCTCCCGGCGGCCCTGCAGTCCGAACTGGACGGTCTGAAGACCCGTCTGGGCTAGACCCCTTAGGAACAACGGCGTTCTTAAGTGCACGACGGCGGCCCGTCACCTTTCGCTTGGAAGGTGACGGGCCGCCGTCGTCATGAAGCGCTAGGGTGCTACGCTCATCCGGATCTCGGGCCGAAGCCCGATTGATTCGAACACCGGGTCCATTTGGCGGGCGTGGGGGAGTGATGAGATCACGATGCCGTCCAACTCACGGTAGAAGGCCTCCCTGGCGCGGGTCATGGCATGACGGAGTGCGCATTCGGTGATCAGGGGGCAGACCTTGGCGGGCGACTGGCACTCGGCCGGGTCCTGGCGGCTGTCCAGGTGACGCAGGACCTGTCCGACCGTGGCCTCCCGCCCTGCGTCGTTCAGGCGGGATCCGCCGAGCCGACCCCGTTCGACGTTTATAAGTCCCAACGCGCGCAGGCGGACCATTGCCTTGCTGACGTGGTTGTAGGGAGTTCCCACGGCATCTGCCACCGTCTGCGTGGTCAGCAACGCACCGTCAGGAGCCGCGGCCAACACCATGAGGGCTCGAAGGCTCACATCTGCGAAGGCGTTGATTTTCATGGGATCAGTCCGTCGGTCTAGTCCACCCAGATGGATGGCTCGTGGGTATCCGGTTCCATGGGCGCGAAGTCGAATCCGTCTGTGCCGGGCACATAGGGGATGATGGCGGCCAGGACAGCCCCTTCACGGTGTTCGGCCGCGCCGTGAATGCCGTCGGAGCCGTGTTCCGGCAAGCTGACATCGCTGACTATGGCTACCGCCCGGTATTCGTCGCGGCCTTGGCGAAGCAGCTCGTGGAGGTCGGACAGCATTTGTCCGGCGTCCACTTGTCCATCCTCGTCAGGTTCACCCGGCGTGACCATGACAATCCGTAGTTCGCCATCGTTGGCCAGGGTGATGCCGAAGGGGAAGAAGCCGCCGTTCTGCTGTAGATGCTCCTGCGCGGTTCCAAGACCTGTGCCCAGTGTCTCCCGCAGTTCGCGGTCCTCAGCAGACTCTTCAGGGATGGCGCTGGACATTTGATCACTCATACCGACCACACGCGTGCTTCAGTGGGAAGTACTGCCGAATCTCCAAAGACGACGGCGTTGGATTGCCCGTCGATTTCGTAGGGCTTCAAGATGTTCATTGACAGCCCTTCGGCGTGTTCGATGTGCAGCCTGACTGCGTCCACGGCCTCACTGTCTCCAACCTGGACAGTAACGTCGGTCAGTATGCAGGTCCCCCGCAGGGTGTCTTTCTTGTTGCGGAACCCCTCGGTCATCATCTGCACGGACTCAACGGAGTCTACTTCCCCGTCCTCGTTGGCCTCCTGGTAGGCCATGTGATGCCCTACTTCTCCGGAGAGGTCGGTGGTAATCCCGTAGGGCGCAAGGACGCCGTGCTTGCCCAACTGGTCCTGGGCAAAAGGAACAGCGGCTCCGACGAGCTTGAAGACGTCCTGGATTGCCTGCTCGGAGAGGCCTTCGTGCCACCATTCCTCCGCCGGGGCCGGTGCTTCCCCGGACCAAACATGGGCTTCCTGAACTTCGGTCCGGGGTTCCCCGAACGTGGGGTGCTTCAGGAACTTCTTCCGGGTGAAGTCCACGCGGATGAGCTGGCTGATCCCACTCCGGTGTTCAGCCCAGAGATGGAGTGTGTCCTCGGTTTTGCCGGACTGCGGATCGAGCACAGCCACCATGGCGAGGAGGTTTTCGGCATGGCCGGAGAAGAGATCGATGGTCAGCTTCACCGCCAGCACAGGGTCCGGGGGCAGGGTCCCCTGAATTTCCCCGGGGACCTCGCCACGGTGGATGGCACCATCACCGTCGAGCATGAAGACGAATGGAGTGAAGCTCTTGTTAAGGACCAACTGGGCGTCAGCCAATTTAAGGGCCTCGGCCACGACAGCCGCCAGTTCGGATTCGGGGGAGGTCCGTGCCTCGGGCGGAAGCTGCGTCATGGGTGTAAGCCTAACCCCGTACGAGAGCCAGAACGCGGTCGCGGATCTTTTCCATGGTGGGCTGGTCCTTGGCCTCGGCGTTCAGCCGCAGGAAGGGCTCGGTGTTGGAAGGCCGCAGGTTGAACCACCAGCTGCCATCCTTGGCCGTGAACGTGCTGCCATCCATGTGGTCGATCTCAATGTCTTCAGTTTCGAAGTCCACGCGCACGCGCTCCACGGCGGCCGCCTTGTCCTCGATTTCTGAGTTGATCTCGCCGGAAGAGACGTACGGTTCATACTGGCGGCCGAGCTCCGAAAGCGGGCCGTCCTGCTCGCCGAGGGCGGCAAGGACATGCATGGCTGCCAGCATTCCCGTGTCAGCGTTCCAGAAGTCGCGGAAGTAGAAGTGCGCTGAGTGTTCGCCGCCGAAAACCGCTCCTTCCTCTGCCATGACTGCCTTGATGAAGGAGTGGCCCACGCGCGTGCGGACGGCTCGGCCGCCGTCGTTGGCCACAAGTTCCGGGACTGCCTTTGAGGTCAGGAGGTTGTGGATGATCACCGGGGTTTCTTCGCCGGACTGACGTGCGCGGGCGATCTCGCGTCGGGCAACCATGCCCGTAATGGCCGACGGGGAGACGGGCTGTCCCTTTTCGTCAACGACGAAGCAGCGGTCGGCGTCGCCGTCGAAAGCGAGACCGATATCCGCGCCATGCTTGACGACGGCAGCCTGGAGGTCGCGGAGGTTTTCCGGTTCCAGCGGGTTTGCCGGGTGGTTCGGGAAGGAGCCGTCCAGCTCAAAGTAGAGCGGGATGATTTCGAAGGGGAGCGCCGGGAGCAGCTTGTCGCCCAGGACGGCCGGAGTAGTCAGGCCGGCCATGCCGTTGCCGGCGTCAACCACGATCTTCAGGGGCCGGGAACCGGAGAGGTCCACCAGTTTGCGCAGGTACTCGGAGTAGTCCTTCAAAACATCATGGACCCCGATTTCGCCGCGGGTTGCCGCGGACGGAATGGAGCCGTCGTTCAGGTACTGCTCTGCAAGTGCCTGGATTTCCTTGAGGCCGCTTTCGGACGAGATCGGCTGGGCGCCCGCTTTTGCCATCTTGATGCCGTTGTATTCGGCTGGATTGTGGCTCGCGGTGAACGTGGCACCGGCGGCGTTCAGGGCGCCACAAGCGTAGTAGAGCTCGTCGGTGGAGATCAGGTCAAGGAGCTGAACGTTGGCACCACGGGTTGCCGCACCGTTGGCGAATGCCTGGCTGAACTCAGGGGACGAAGGGCGCATGTCGCCGCCCACGAGGACGGTTTCCCCCTCAAGGCCCAGGACGTCGATGAAGGCAGCGCCGACGGCCTCGACGATTTCAGCGGTGATGGATTCACCTACGATGCCCCGGACGTCGTACGCCTTAAAGGATGCCGAGAGGTCGAATGTCTTGTTCTGCTCGCTAGTCACGGGCTCAATCCTACTGTGGCTGCCCATCGGTGCATGAACCCGCGGATGCGCTATGTGGATAGTTTTTAGTGGATAGTTTTTATCGGCACAGCTGTTATCCACATGGCGGAGTCTGCCCGTGTTTGCTGTCAGTGGTGACTGGAATACTGGGGTCATGGCCCACAACTCCCCAAACACTGCCGCTCTCGTGCAATCAACAACCCAACAGGAAGCCCTGGCGTGCCTTCGTGAACTCGTCGGCCATCCGGAAGCCCAGTTCCATGAAGGCCAGTTTGAGGCGATCGAAGCGCTGGTGGATGCAGGCCGCAGGGCGCTCGTTGTCCAGCGCACGGGCTGGGGAAAGTCTGCGGTCTACTTTGTTTCCTCACTGCTCCTGCGCCGCAGGGGAGCCGGGCCCACGCTGATCGTTTCGCCGCTGCTGGCCCTCATGCGCGACCAAGTCGCCGCGGCGGCACGTGCGGGCGTTCGGGCCGTGGCCATCAACTCCGCCAACGCCCTTGAGTGGGACACAGTCTTGGCCCAGTTGGCCGCCGACGACGTCGATGTCCTCCTCGTGTCGCCGGAGCGGCTGACAAACCCGTCGTTCAGGGAGAACCAGCTGCCCGAGCTTATCCGGAGGACCGGACTTCTGGTGATCGATGAGGCTCACTGTATTTCCGACTGGGGGCACGACTTCCGCCCCGATTACCGCCGTATCTCGGACCTCATCGCGCAGTTGCCGGAGACTGTACCCGTCCTGGCAACGACGGCAACGGCCAACTCCCGGGTGGTCCACGATATCGAAGAACAACTCGGCGCCGGTGTGCGGACTATCCGTGGAGGCCTCGGCCGGGAATCCCTGCGCCTGGGTGTACTCAACCTTGCCGACTCCAGGGACCGGCTTGGCTGGCTGCTGACCCACTTGGCGGACATGCCCGGGAGCGGCATCATCTACACACTCACGGTCTCTGCAGCGGAAGACACCGCCCGGCTCCTTGCCGAGGCCGGACACAACGTTCTGTCCTATACCGGCAGGACGGACCCGGCGGATCGGGAGCGGGCAGAGCAACTGCTCAAGGACAACCAGGTGAAAGCCCTTGTGGCCACCTCCGCCCTGGGCATGGGATTCGACAAGCCGGACCTCGGTTTCGTGATCCACCTCGGTGCCCCGTCGTCACCTGTCGCCTATTACCAACAGGTCGGCCGTGCAGGCCGCGGTGCAGCCAATGCAGACGTCCTTCTCCTGCCGGGCTCAGAGGACCGCGAGATCTGGCAATACTTTGCCACTGCATCCATGCCATCGGAGGAAAAGGCCGCGGCGGTGCTGGCTGTGCTCGGCGATGCCGGCTCGGCCATGTCCACCGTCGCGCTGGAAGCACGCGTAGACCTTCGGCGCACGCCTTTGGAGCTTCTCCTGAAAGTTCTGGCCGTAGACGGAGCCGTCGAGCGCGTAGGCGGAGGCTGGAGGTCAACCGGAAGGCCGTGGCACTACGACGCCGAACGCTACGCCCGCATCGCCGAAGCCCGGGTGGACGAGCAGGATTCCATGGTGGTCTACCAGGACACGGCTGGATGCCGGATGGAGTACATCACATCGGTCCTCGATGATGAGACTGCTGCCCCTTGCGGGCGCTGCGACAACTGTGCGGGCCGCTGGTTCCCCGTTGACGTGGCGGAATCGGCTGCGGATGCGGCCGGGCAGACGCTCCGCCGGGCAGGGATCGCCGTGGAACCGCGGCTTCAATGGCCCAGTGGTATGGACCGGTTGGGCGTCGCCGTCAAGGGAAAGATCAAGCCGGACGAGAGCATGGCCGAGGGTCGCGTTCTTGCCAGGCTGACGGACCTGGGTTGGGGTGGTGCTTTGCGTGAACTGTTTGCAGCAGGCGCACCGGACCGGGTGGTCGATCCGGCAATGCTGCAGGCCTGCGTCCAGGTTCTGCGGGAGTGGTCCGGGGCCGAGGGCGGAACCCCATGGAGCGGAGCAGGCCGGCCCGCCGCTGTCGTCAGCATTCCCTCGCGCAGCAAGCCACAATTGGTTGAGTCGCTGGCTCAGGGAATCGCCGGGATCGGCAGGATGCCGTACTTGGGCCAGCTTCAGGTGGCTCACGGAGGACCCACCGGCTCGCGGGGAGGCAACAGCGCCTACAGGCTCGCCGGGGTGTGGGAACGGCTGGTTGTGGGACCGGAACTTGCCCAAGCATTGTCGGGGATCGGGAGCCAGCCTGTGCTGTTGGTGGATGACCTCGTCGATAGCCGCTGGACCATGACCGTGTCCGCGCGGGCGCTGCGGCAGGCAGGTGTTGCAGCGGTACTCCCTCTCGCACTGGCCCAAGCGGGGTAGACAGGGTAGGAAAGCGTAAGGTAGGAAACCGTCATTTTGTGATCGCTCCCACATCAGGTCTATAGGATCGAGGAAACACCCTGCTGCCCAGTCGCTGAACCCAGCCGGTGAGCGCAGCCCGAACCTGGACCGGAGCCATGACCACAAGACCCAGTGCCGACGTCACCGAGGCCAGCCCAACCAGCTGGCGGCCGCGCTTGGCCCTGCTGGTGGCAGCAACATTCTTCATGGAGTTCCTTGACGGGACCATCCTGACCACGGCTATCCCGAGCATCGCCTCCGACTTCCGTGTTGCTCCGGCGGACATCAACATCACCATGACGGCGTACCTGGTCACGGTCGCCATGGGAATCCCGCTGAGCAGTTGGTTGGCTGAGCGTTTCGGTGCCCGCAGGATCTTCTGCCTGGCCATTTCGGTGTTCACCATCGCATCCCTGCTCTGCGCTGTGAGTACTGACCTGACCATGCTCACCCTGAGCCGGGTGGCGCAGGGGATGGGTGGAGCAATGATGGTCCCCGTGGGAACCTTGGTGGTCCTTCGCGGTACGCCCAAGTCCGAGCTCCTCCGTGCCACTGCCTATCTGGTGTGGCCGGGCCTGCTCGCCCCCGTGTTGGCTCCGATGGTGGGCGGTGCCCTCACTACGTTCCTCTCGTGGCACTGGATCTTCATCATCAACGTTCCCTTGGGACTGGCGGCATTTATCGCGGCCCTCAGGCTGGTTCCGCGCACGCAGTTTGACGGCAAGCGACGCCTTGATTGGTTTGGCCTCCTGCTGACCACGTTGGGCGTGGGGGCGTTGGTGGTCGGTCTTGAGACCCTGGGCGGCCACGCTTCCAACCTTCTCGCCGTCCTGGTGGTCGTAGCCGGGGTGCTTTCACTGGCCGGGGCAGTTTTCTGGATGAGGAAGGCCAAAGTGCCGCTGTTCAACCTCAGCGTTTTTGGCACCAAGACCTTCCGGGCCACCTCCACGGGCGGGTTCATTTACCGGCTGACCATCAGCTCCGTGCCATTCCTGCTGCCCCTGATGTTCCAGGACGGCTTCGGATGGGATCCCCTCAAAGCCGGCGTCATGGTCGCGGCAGTGTTCGTGGGCAACATCGGCATCAAACCCGCCACCACGCCGCTCATCAGGCGCTTCGGTTTCAAAGCTGTCCTGGTTTTCGCTTCTTTCGCCTCGGCGGTGACGTTCGCCCTGTGTGCTTTCCTCAGCCCACAAACGCCCGAACCCTTGATTTTTGCTTTGCTGCTGTTCAGCGGCGCCTTCCGCTCCATCGGATTCTCCGCATACGCCTCAGTGCAGTACGCCGACATCGTTCCCGGCCAGCTGCCTTCAGCCAACGCGATCTCGGCCACGCTGGTTCAGCTGGCGGCTGCCGCCGGAATCGCCGTCGGGGCCTTGTTCCTGCGCCTGTTCGACGCGACTCGTATGTTCGGTCCTGACCACGCAGGGGCCTACAAGGGGGCGTTCATCGCCATGGCTGTCCTGATGCTGATCAGCACCGTGGACAGCCTGACGTTGCACCGTCACGCGGGTGCGGAAGTCAGCGGAGTGGCGGCCGGGACCCGAAGCTAAAGCACACCCGAGCCGGGGCGATGAAGACCCGAGCCCCTGAACGCAGAAGGTCCAAGCCGCTTAAACGCAAAAGGTCCCGGTTCGAAAACCGGGACCTTTTCGCGGAGACGGGGGGATTTGAACCCCCGGTCGAGTTTAACCCCGACCCTTCATTAGCAGTGAAGTCCATTCGGCCGCTCTGGCACGTCTCCATCCGCTATTGCTAGCCCACCAAGGATACGCAGAAGGTGTCGTTCAGTGCAAAACAGCCGTGCAATCCAGTGTCAGCGTCCTGGAAGAGGTTACTTGCTTCCGGCCAGTGCGAGCCACAGGAAGTGGTTGCTCCGGGCTTGGAGCGCTGCAGCTTGCCTGTTGTCGGACGCTCCGGCGTGCCCGCCCTCCAATGCCTCGTGGAACCACACGTTCGGGATGCCCATGGCTTGCATCCGTGCCGCCATCTTCCGGGCTTGGACAGGACCTACCCGGTCGTCGGAGGTCGCCGTCCAGATGAACGTTTCGGGGTACTCGATGCCATCGCGCAGCAGGTGGTACGGCGAGAACGTCCGGATGAATTCCCATTGCTCAGGGACATCCGGGTCACCGTATTCGGCGATCCAGGAGTAGCCCGCCGAAAGCTTGGTGTAGCGCCGCATGTCCAGGAGGGGTACGCCGCAGGAGACCGCGCCGAAGAGTTCCGGGTATTGGGTCAGCATGTTGCCCACCAGGAGGCCGCCGTTGGAACCGCCCACGCACCCAAGCCGGCGCCGGCTGGTGACGCCGCGGGAGATCAGGTCCTTGGCTACGGCGGCGAAGTCCTCGTAGGCGCGGTGCCGGTTCTCTTGGAGCGCAGCACGGTGCCAAGAAGGGCCGTACTCTCCGCCCCCGCGGATGTTGGCCACTACGTAGACACCACCGCGGGAGTGGGCGGCAGCCCCGACGTCGGACGTGGTGCGGCGCTCCAGCCAGGCCCGACCGATGGTTCCGCTGTACGCCGGAGTCCGGGAAACCTCGAAGCCGCCGTAGCCGGAGAGCTGGGTGGGGTTCTCGCCGTCGAGCACCAGGTCCTTGGCAGCGACCTGGAAGTAGGGGACCTTGGTGCCATCCAAGGAGGTGGCGAAGTGCTGCTGGACTTCGTACTCGGCTTCGTTGAAGAACGACGGCGACCGCTTCACCACCGCGTGCTCACTCGCCACGGAGCCGGCATCCGGCCCGGACGGTGAAGCACCAAGCGTGCCCCGGGTGAGGGTGGTGGGCGTCGTGAAACCGGTGGCCACCAACCAGAAGTCATTCCCGGCGCCGGATTCAGCGTCGTCTTCATCGTCCACGGCGTAGGCGTTGACATCGTGCAGGGGAGGGCAGGCATCCAGGACGGTGGAAGCCCACGTCCCGTCGCTGTCCACAGACGATGGGTTCAGCACGCGGATCTCTGACGAAACGTCCCGGAGCAGGTTCAGCAGCAGGTAGTCCTTGGTCCAGCTCCAGGACTGCAACGAGGTGTGTGCGTCAGGGGTGAAAAGAACCAAAAGGTCGCGCGAACCGGCAAGGTAGCTCTCGAAATCCGCTGCCAGCAAGGATCCGGCCGGGTACGTTACATCGTCCACAACCCAGTCACCCTGGGGCCGGAAGAGAAGCCAATCGCGGTGGACGCTGATGTTGACATCGGTGGGAACGTCGATGGCCACCCATGAGTCATCGCGGAGCAACCACGTGCTGCGGTTGTAGAAGTCGATGTAGTCGACTGCGAAGGTCCGCTCGTAGCCGGGTGTGGAGTCGTGTGCCACCATCGCCAGCATGTGGTCTTCGGGAATTTCGAACAGGCGTTCAGCGTCCGCAAGCGACTGGCCCCTGCGAAGCCTGACGCCGGTGCGTGCATAAGAGGACGACGTCGCGGGCAGGCCTTCCGCGGTGCTGGACACCAGGAGCGTGTCAGCATCCAGCCAGCTGACGTTCCCCTTCGCCGTGGGGATGTCGAAGCCGCCTGCCGCGGGGTCCACGAAGGTGCGGGATTCGACGTCGAACTCCCGGTGGCGGTCGGCGTCGCCGCCATCGGGGGAGAGCGAAACCATAGCCAAGCGGTACTCGGAGCCGTCGGCAGGGCGATGGAAACCGGCCCCGTGGAAGACCCATTCGACGCCCTCCGAGGCAGCCAGCGCATCGACGTCGAGCAGCACATCCCATTCAGGTTGGTCGCTGAGATAGCTCTCCCACGTGGTGCGGCGCCACAGTCCCTTGGGGTGCTCCTTGTCCTTCCAGAAGTTGTAGTAGAAATCGCCGCGTTTGTTGACCATGGCGATCCGGTCTGTGGAGTCCATGACTTCCAAAATGCCGGACTGGAGCTCCGCATAACCGGCGTCTTCCAGCAGTTCTTCGGTGCGGGCGTTCTGCTCCCTGACCCACGCGAGCTGTTCTTCACCGTGGATGTCCTCCAGCCAGGCGTTCTCATCCGTGGGTTCGGGCGCGGCGCCATTCTCTGACAATGGCGAGGGATCAGCTGCTGTGGTGGTCATCGCCCCATCCAAGCAACACAGTTCGACGGTAGGCAAGTCACGCAGAGTTAGGCTTGAGCGTGGCTAAATCGCAAACCAACCGTGTTGCCCTGCTGGGGGCCGGCCCTCGGGGCACCAGTGTCCTTGAGCGGTTGCTCGCGAACTGGGCTGCCGGCGACACCGGGGGAGCCACCCTCCACATCCATGTCGTGGATCCCTTTCCTGCAGGTTCGGGGCACGTGTGGCAGCCCGGCCAGTCCCGCCTGTACTTGATGAATACGCAGGCGTTCTACCCGACACTGATCCCCGAGGATCCCGAGCTCGCAACCCCGCTGACGGGTGGCTCCTTCGACCAGTGGCGGGAGGCCCGACGTCGTGATGGTGCGGGCCTGGACGACGCCGAAAAAGCCGAGCTGGCCACCCTGGAATCCCACGACTTCCCCAGCCGCGCCCTGTACGGGCGCTATCTGCGCCAAACCCTGGAGGGGCTGCTGGACCGGCTGCCCGACGGCGTCGAGGTCACCTTCCATGAAACGCTCGCCGTTGCTGCGCGTCCGGTTGACGGGAAGTTCGACGTCGAACTCGCCGACGGCACGACGCTCACCGTCGGTTCGGTGGTGCTGGCGTTGGGGCACATCGAATCGCGGCTCAACCCGGAGCAGAGGTCATTCAAGCGTGCGGCCGACGAGTTGGGCTTGGCGTATTTCCCGCCGGCACCGCCCGCGGATGTGGATTGGCAGGCGGTGCCTGACAGCCAACCCGTTCTTGTCCGGGGCATGGGCTTGAACTTCTTTGACGTGATGGGCCAACTGACGGAGGGTCGCGGAGGCAAGTTTGTCGAGGCAGGGGTGCCCGGAGCCGGTGTCCTGGAGTACCGGCCATCGGGCCGTGAACCCAGGATTTTCGCTGCCTCCCGCCGCGGTACGCCGTACCGGGCCAAGGCAGGGCTGGACGGCTACTACCCACGCAGCATCACCATGCGGTACTTGACAGAAGACGCGGTTGACCGGTTCCGGGCAGCAGGCATCCAGCCCGGTTTCGACCACGATCTCTGGCCGTTGCTGCACAGGGATGCGTTGTGGGCCTATTACTCAACGCTGGCCAGGTCCCAGCCCGCCGCGATCAAGGATCCGGCACAGTTTTTGGCCGACCTGCAGGACGCGCTGCAACCGCATGCCCACACCACGACGCACTGGGAACACGATCTGGAGGTCCTGGTTGAAAAGCACGTGGTTGCTTCGCGCCGTTTGAATCTTCGTGGGCTCGCGGCGCCGTTGGCGGGACGGACGTTCGCATCACGGCGTGACCTGGATGCCGCGATCACCGCCTACCTGGACGACGACGCCCGGCGCTCGGCTTTGGGTGAAGCCGACCCCGTGAAGATGGCCATTGGGGCACTGCACACCGGCCGGGCGATCCTCAAGACCGTTGTGGCGGACGGCGGCATCACGGACGAGTCCTGGTTGGCCGGTCTGCGCGGCTGGTTCGAATCGTTTGTCGAAGGACTGGCCAGCGGGCCGCCCGCGCTCCGCTCGGAGCAGCTCGCCGCCTTGGCGCGTGCCGGCGTCGTAAGTTTTGTCGGACCGGACCCCAAGTTCAGTGTCGATCGCAGCGCAAAGGTGTTCCGGGCGGCTTCGCCGTGGGTTCACGACGGGCCGGTGGAGGCGGAGACCCTCATTGAGGCGATGTCGCCGGCGAACAGGGTTGGCATCAATATCTCCCCGCTGCTGGAGCAGCTCATGGCTGATGGCTTGGTGCGGACCAAGATCATGATGAGCGTTGAGGGCACCCCCATGCAGACCACCGGCCTTGACGTTGAACCGCACCCCTACCGCCCCATCGCGGCCAACGGATCTGTTACGGAAAACATGTACGTGCTCGGGCTGCAGTTGTCTGCGTCGCAGTGGGGCAATGCCATCGCCGCGGAGGCCCGTCCCCGCACCGGCCCCGCCTATGCCAGCGGGCAACGAACCCTGCGTGACGCCGATGAGATCGCCCGCAGCATTCTGGGACTCTAGAGCCCCGGGTTGCGCCGCCAGCCAGCCTTCGCTACTGTGTGAGCTGCATCACCCGTAAGGGTGTGCGCGCTTTTGATCTGCGGCGGGAGAGCCCTGCCGGTACATTTCGTCAGGCGCCGTAGGAGCAAACCCTCCCCAGGAATCTCTCAGGCCCATGTACCGCCGCGGCGAGGCAACTCTGGAAAGCAGTCCGGCCACCGGACTCACCGAAGGTGCAAGCAGGCCCATGCCTGCGGAAACTCTCAGGTCTACCTACAGAGCGGGGAGGAACCCGAATCAATGCGGCACCACAGTGCCGCCTGAACGACGGAGTTCCTTTGACGATTCATCCCACCACCGGCAACGATTCACCGCATCTCGAACGCCAACTCAGCAATCGCCACATCCAGCTCATCGCCATCGGCGGTGCCATTGGAACCGGCCTCTTCATGGGCTCGGGCAAGACCATTTCCGCAGCTGGCCCCTCCGTAATTTTCGTGTACATGATCATCGGCTTCATGCTGTTCTTCGTCATGCGCGCCATGGGCGAACTGCTCCTGAGCAACCTGAATTACAAGTCCTTCAGCGATTTCGCCGCCGACCTCCTCGGTCCCTGGGCCGGCTTCTTCACCGGGTGGACCTACTGGTTCTGCTGGGTCATCACGGGCATCGCCGATGTCATTGCGATTGCCGGGTACTCGGAGGAGTTGTGGCCAGGGCTGCCCTTGTGGATTCCGGGTCTTATCACCATCGGCATCCTGCTGCTCCTGAACCTGGCAACCGTGAAGGCCTTCGGCGAGACCGAATTCTGGTTCGCGCTCATTAAGATCGTGGCCATCGCCGCCCTCATTATCGTTGGCCTGTTCATGATCCTCAGCGGCTTCCAGTCAGACGCCGGACCGGCCAGCTTCAGCAACCTGTGGAACCACGGCGGTTTCTTCCCGAACGAGTTCATGGGCTTCGTTGCCGGCTTCCAGATCGCCGTCTTCGCGTTCGTGGGCATCGAGCTGGTGGGCACCACCGCGGCCGAGGCCAAGGACCCGGAGAAGAACCTGCCCAAGGCAATCAACTCCATCCCCATCCGTGTGCTCCTTTTCTACGTAGGTGCGCTCATCATCCTCATGTCCGTCACCCCGTGGACCCAGTTCGCCGCGGGCCACAGCCCCTTCATTGCCATGTTCTCCCTGGCAGGCCTCGGCGCCGCCGCCACGATCGTGAACCTGGTGGTCCTGAGCTCGGCGATGTCCTCGGCCAACTCCGGCATCTACTCCACCTCCCGCATGGTGTACGGCCTGGCCCAGGAAGGCGACGCGCCCGCTGTCTTCAGCGCCCTGTCCGGACGCAAAGTACCCCGCAACGCCCTGTTCCTTTCCTGCGTCCTGTTGCTGTCCGGCGTCGTGCTCATGTACGCCGGGCAGGACGTCGGCAAGGCATTCGACATGGTCACCACCGTTTCGGCTGTCTGTTTCGTGTTCGTGTGGTCGATCATCCTGGCCAGCTACCTGGCCTTCAGGAAGCGCCGTCCCCAGCTGCACGATTCCTCGGCTTTCAAGATGCCGGGTGGGGTGGTGATGGTGTGGGTGGTGTTCGCCTTCTTCGCATTCATTCTCTGGGCGCTGACCACCCAGCCGGACACGCTCATGGCGCTGCTGGTCACTCCGGTGTGGTTCCTCGCCCTTGGCGTGGCCTGGGCGGTCCTTCGCAAACGGCCCACCCACCTGGCCCGTTACGAGCACTTCAAGGCTGAGCTGCAGAAGGACGCTGAGCGGGTGAACGAACCCGAATCCGTCCGCAGCTGACACACAAGCAAAGAGCCAGGCTCCTCGATGGTGGGGAGCCTGGCTCTTTGGTTTTCAGGGGAGGTTTAGCCCCTCAGGCACTTCTGGTACTCCAGCCATGCGTAGGCATAACGGAGCCAGCCCACGATGTCGTACCACTTGGACGGCTTGGTTGGCTCGGTGCACTGCGGTGGCTGGGGCCCGCTTGCAGCCACCTTGACCAGCGCCTTGACCGTCGTTCCACTTTCGACGGCGGTCAGCACCACGGTGCCGGTTCCTGCGGCGGCCGCTGCGGGAACCTTGAGGTTCACCGTGGCGGAGCCGGCTGCAACGGGCACGTCGCCGAGTACCAGGGAGGCGCCCTTGGCGTCGGTAAAGACTGCCTTCAGCGTCTTGTTGGCCGGGCTGCCGATCGATGTCAGGTCCAGTTTGGACACTGCCAGGGTGATCGGATCGCCAGCTTTGACCTCGGCGGCTGTGGTGTTGGCGACAGCGACGGAGCGGCGGGCAAAGTCAGGCGACACCGGGTTGTGTCCCTGCAGGTACTTGATCCAGGCATCCCTGTCCACCAGGCCGGTGTCCTTCGTGTTGCTGCCTTCCTTGAAGACCCGGAAGTTGTCACCGCCGGTTGCAAGGAAGCTGAAGGTGCCGATCCTGTACTGCTTGGCTGGGTCAATGACCGCACCATCGACCCAGATCCCGGTGACGCGGTCGCCTGCGGGGCGGGCGGCGTCGTAGGTGTAGTTGACGTTCTTGGACAGGCCCAGCTGCTGGTACGGGCGGCTGGGCACCGTTCCGTCCGGGTTGGTCTGCCACTGCTGCTCCAAGAGAGTCTTGAACTGCGTACCTGTCAGCGACGTGGTCCACAGATTGTTCACGAACGGCAGTACGGCGTTGGCTTCTGCGTAGGTGATGGTGCCGTCCGGCGCGTAATAGAGCTCGTTGCGCAGGCCGCCAGGATTCACGACGCCGATCTCCGCCGCGCCCAGTTCCGGCGCCTTGAGCGTATCCACCAGGGAGTCCGCCACCAGGTTGCCCAGCGTCGATTCGCTCGCGCGATCATCACGCTTGGGGGCTCCGCCTGCCGGGTCCGGAGTGAAGGCGGTGGTGATATCGGCTGTTACCGCACCGACCGGCTGGTTTCCGATTTCTGCGGCATTGGCCAGGGCCTTATCCACGATCGTTTTGACTGTGGCAACGCGCGGGTAGGCGGCTACCAGGCTTGCGGCAGTGTCTGTGGTGCGGTCCACGACCGCTGCCTTGTAGGCCGTCACGGACTTGGAGGCAGTATCCACCGTGAGCGTCACACTGCCTACGTTCTCGCCGTAGTTGCCGGTCTGCACGATGGGTCGGGTTTTGCCTGTGGGCTGGCCGTTGGAGTCCAGGATGGGTGCATCCCAGGCGTATTCCTTGTGGGTGTGGCCGGTGAAGATCGCAGCGACGTCCGGGGTGGTTTCGTTGACCAACTTGGCGAACGGGCCACCTGCCGCCACTTCCTGTTCCAGCGTTGCGCCCTCGGGTGTTCCGGATGCCGCGCCGTCGTGGTTCTCCACGATGATCAGGTCAGCTGCGTTGTCGGCCTTGATCTTGGCGGCAACGCGGTTGATGGCTTCCACGGGGTCCCCGAATTCCAGGTCGGCGATGCCAGCCGGGGTTACCAGGGTTGGCACCTCCTGGGTGACTGTGCCGATGACGGCGACCCGCATGCCGTTCATGTCCAGGACTTTGTACTCCGGCAGGACCGGGGTGGTGGTGCCCTTCTGGTAAACGTTGGCGCCCAGGTAGGCGAACTTCGCGTTGGCACCTCCTGCAATGACGCGGTCGCGCAGGTCCTGCCAGCCGCCGTCGAACTCGTGATTGCCTACTGCCGACGCCTGCAGTTCCAGGGCATTCAGGACGTCGATGGTGGGCTGGTCCTTCGCTACCGAAGACGCGAAGAGGGAAGCGCCGATGTTGTCGCCGGCCGAGATGAACGCCGTGGCGCCCGGGGCGGCCGCCGCACGGAGCTTCTCCACAGTGCCCGCGAAGAGCACCGTGTTGTTGTCGATGCGGCCGTGGAAATCGTTGATGCCCAGGAACTGCAGGTCGACTGTGGCCGGTGCGTCCGGGGCGAGGTTCAGGCCGACCACCACGGGATCGTGGTCGCTGGCCCGGAATTCGTCCGCAGCGTAGTAGTTGGTCACGTTGTTGTTGAACCGGCTGTACTCCAGTGCCACGGACTCCACGGAGTTGATGTTCCAGATGTCGGTTCCGGTGACTTTTTGAGCCGCCGCGGGGGAGGCCAGGATGTGGTCCAGGGAACCGACCATTCCACCGAACAGGTAGGAGTGCTTGCCGGTGCCAACCTCAAGGTCGGTATAGCCGGCGCCGGTCAGGACGTTGATGGGATCTTCCTTGCCGTAGGCGTTGAAGTCGCCGATCAGGAACACCTTGTCGGTTCCCTTGGAGGCCTGCAGATCCTGCGAGAAGGCCAGCAGGGACTGGGCCTGCTTGGTCCGGGCAATATTGGAGGCGCCTTGGCCCTTGTCGGTATCGTCCGGGGTGGCTGCTGAGCCCTTGGACTTGAAGTGGTTCACGATCGCGATGAACTTCTTGTCATCGGCTCCACCAACTGGCTTGAACACCTGCGCCAGCGGCTTGCGTGCACTCGCGAATGCCACGGTGTCGTTGTGGATGATGGATTCGCCCACCGGTTCCGCCGTTGCCTTCTTGAAGATGAATGCCGTGCGGATCATGTCCTCGTCGGTCAACGGGGGAGCGTTCGCAGGAGTGCGGACGTAGTCCCAGACGCCCGGGGTCTTGACGTTGAGGGCGTCCACCAGCTTGGACAGTGCGTCATCACGGTTCTTGCCGAACTGTGCCGAGTTCTCGATCTCTTCGAGGGACACGACGTCGGCGCCGGACTTGGTGATGGCCGCTACGATCTTGGCCTGCTGGCGTTCGAAATTCTCCGCGTTGGCGGCACCGCGGGCGTTGCAGCCTTCCTTGACGGTGATCGGGTTGCCGTCCCGGTCGCTGTAGAAGACGCAACCGCTCAGCTGGTCGCCGGTGGTGGGGAAGTAGTTGAGCACGTTGAAGGAGGCCAGCTTGAGGCTTCCCCCAACGTCTGCCGGGCCCTCGGGCCGCGACGCGGTAAAGGTCGCAGGCTGGACGGAGTCGGCGTTGGCCGGGGTGAGTGCGGTCAGGGGTTGGAATTTCCAGGAGTTGTTGCCGTAGCCCAGGATCACGTCGGTCTTGAACGTGGCGGGTGAACCCACACGGACAGGATCGGAGGTTGTAAGGTACGGGAGCTGCTGGGCCTTGGTGGTGGCGTCCTTGAGGAAGTTCGTGGAGGCACCGTCGTCGAGCTTGATGGCCCGGAGCGCATTGTCAGCCACCACCGCCGCGTACTCCGGCGAACCGTAGCTGGCCACCGCCGTCGGCTGTACCAAAGGCGAGGTGCCTGCAGCGAGGCCGATTTCGCCATACTGGTTCAGCGAATAGTTGTCCGTGACGGTGAAGTTGCCCTGCGGCGCAATCAGCATGCCTTCCAGGCTCTCGCGGGCCGCTTCATTGGCCGGGAGCGCGAACGGCGTGGATTTGACCTCGGGTGCGGCCTCCGTGAGCTTCTTGAGGCCCGCGGCCTCGACCGTGAGCTGGGTCTGGTTGGCAAACTCACTGACCACGCCGGTCAGTTCAAGGTAGTCGCCCGGCTGGACCGTCTCCGTCGTCGTGGGTGAGTAAACGAACAAAGCGTCCGACGCCGTCCTGGCCGCCCCGCCGTTGTCGCCACCGGTTCCCGGGGTTTGGACGTAATAGCCGTTGAATCCGCCGGTGGCGTAGACGGCGGTCACCTTGCCGCGCGTCGTCACGGTGCTGCCAACGAAAGGACTGGCTGCGCCGGTGCCCTGGATCTCGGCGATGGACTTGGTGCCAGGCTCAGGCTGTGGATCCGGGGGCGTCCCGCCTCCGCCCGACGCCGTCGGCGTGATGGAAGCGTTGAGCCTGAAGTCAGCTGCGTTGGAGTCTGTGTCCACCCCGTTGGTGCGGTTGAGGCTGCGGACATCCGTGTTG
The DNA here is from genome assembly GCF_028736865.1 of Paenarthrobacter sp. AB444. NCBI lineage: Bacteria > Bacillati > Actinomycetota > Actinomycetes > Micrococcales > Micrococcaceae > Paenarthrobacter > Paenarthrobacter sp. AB444. Next base: position 23,656 of record NZ_JAQZBY010000017.1, read on the forward strand.
CTGGACGGTCCTGTTGCGGCCGCCGTCTCAAAGGTGTTGGAACTGCCATAGCCCAGGAGGTCCGCAACGGCCGCGTTGCCGGTCACGGAGCCGGCAGGCAGGGATGAGACCGCGGTGGCCTGCTTGGCGAGGATGAGTGTTCCTGCCGTGCCGCTGGGGTTCAGCGTGCCGGTGGCCTGGACATCCGCAGCGGGAAGCGCAGGGGCCGTGGAGGTGCCGCTGTTCGTGGCGCCCTGGATCAGGTAGTAGCCCTTGGCCGGAATGCTGCCGGTCAGGGGAGTGATGCCGGTAGGGGCCGCGGCACTGGTGGCTGAACGGTACTGCAGTGACCAACCGGCCAGGCTGACTGCTGCGTCAGAGGAGTTGTAGAGCTCCACGAACTTGTTCTTGAACGCTGCCCCGCTGCTGCCGCCGCTGAGATAGGCCTCGTTGATCACCACCGGCGAGGTGCCGCTGGGTGCGGCTGGAACGTCCGCCGCGAAGGCGGGTGCCGCCGTCAGCGGGGCCGCAAGCAACCCGACTGACAGGACTGTTCCCGCCGCTGTTTTCCAATGGTTTTGGTGCATCCGCTCTAACTTTCATGATGGAGCCCTGTGGGGCCCTGTGGACGACGCCCACCGTCTTGTGAAGTGGGCGATATGCCCGGAAGTTACTCCGGGGTAAAGCTGCCTCGGGCATAGCTGAACACGAACGGATGAATGGGAAGTGGCCCCCGGGTGGCCGGTTGGAGTGCCGGCCACAACGGGTCCTACTTGGCGGCGCCCTTGAGGGTGCCGGTGGTTGCGGCCCCGGCAGCGGCGCCGATCAGGCAGACAATCTCACGATCGCCGGTCTTCCAGGAATCGCTGGTGGGGTGGAGGAAAGTCACGTCGAGGGCGGACTCTTCGAAGGGCACTCCGACGAACGAGGCAAACTGCGCGCCACAGAACTCTTCTGCTTTGGTTCCCACCTCGGTGGTCCCGGGGAACGTGGAAGTGTCGAGCTTGGTGACGGCGTAGGCCTCAAGGTCGTGGCTCTGATCGCACGGAATGATGGTGACGTCCACAACTTCCTCGGTATCAGGGTTGGCGATGCAGTCACCCAGTTTCACTTTGAAGGCGTCAGCTTTGGACGATTCCGTCGGTTTGCCGGATTCATCCCGCTTGGCATCCCCACTGCTGATGAGCGAGCATCCCGCCAGAGCCAGCGATGCCATGGTCAAAACGGCAGCAGCCCTGAAGGTCTTTGAAAGGTGGAGCATTCTGGTCCTCATTCCAGGAGGAACACAGGATTCCTGTGGAACGGCCTGTGGTCAGCGATGAGGGACCCAACAAGGTTTTCCCACGCCGGTCGATCCCCCAAGGCCGACGATGAGAGGCTCCGGCCGGCCGCCCCTGGGTAGGGGGCAGCCCGGCCGGACCCGAATTTTCATAGTCTAAGCCGACTGGCCCTGATCCTGGATCACCTTGAAAACGGCACCGGTCGGGTCGGACAACGTAGCCAACCTGCCGAAGGGGGTGTCCTCCGCAGGCTGCATCACGGTGGCACCCAAGGCCGTTGCCTGCTCCACGGTGGCGTCGGTGTCCGCAACGGCGAAGTACACGCTCCACATCGAGGGAACCTCGTCGGGCAGGAAACCGGAGGCGTCCATGATGCCTGCCTTCGCGTTCTCCCCGGATCCCAAGGTGCTGTACCTGAACTCCGGGGTGTCGCTCATGACATCCGTTTCCCAGCCGAACACCTTCTGGTAGAACGCCACGGCGGAGTCGTAGTTCTTGGACAGAAGCTCGTGCCATGCAGGCGAACCCGGTTCGGCGGCCACCTCAAAGCCCTTCATCTCCCCGAACTGCCACGCCCCGATCGAGGCGCCGGAAGAGTCCCCGTACATCGCCATGCTGCCCTGCTCGGGAACCTCCATCGGTTCCATGTACACCTGGCCCCCATTGGCTGCCGCGGCTTCGGTGGTCGCCTTGATGTCGTCGGTGCGCAGGTAGGTGGACCACAGATCCGGCATGGCACCCATGTCGGCCTGTTTCTGCATGATCCCGGCTACGAGCTTCCCGCCCTTGGACGCGGTGATGTAGCCGCCGTACTTCTCTTCGTCTCCAGTCTCATAAGTCCAGCCAAAAAGTGCGTTGTAGAAGGACTTCGCCCTCTCGGTATCGGAGGTCATCAGGTCGATCCAACACGGCGAACCGGCAGTGATATCGGGCGTAGGCATGTGTGCAGCTCCTGTTGTCATGCCGCGGCACATTCCGCGGCTGATGGTTTAGTGGTGGAGACAGGAAGAACACTATGCGGGGGCTCCGACAATTTTCAACGAAAATGCCCCGGGTTCAACAACCCGGGGCATTCATTGGCGGAAGGTAAGGGATTTGAACCCTTGGTACGGGGTTACCGCACACTGGTTTTCAAGACCAGCTCCTTAGGCCGCTCGGACAACCTTCCTCGCCTAGTAGTGTTTCATAGGGAGTTGGCTGTTCCAAAACATCACGTCCTCCAGCCCCTGCCCCGGGTGCCGGATGACAAGCAAGAAACCGGGAGTTCGTCATGAAAGCCGTCTACATCTCAGAGCCGGGCGGGCCCGAAGTCCTCGAGGTCCGCGAGGTCCCCTCCCCGGTGCCGGGCGATGGCGAGGTGCTGATCGACGTCGTCGCTGCAGGCCTGAACCGCGCGGACGTCCAGCAGCGCCGCGGCTTCTATCCGCCACCGCCGGGAGCTTCGGACATTCCGGGGCTTGAAGTATCGGGCCGCATCGCTGCCTTCGGCCCCGGTGTCACCAAGGCCTTCTCCGTGGGCGACAAGGTAGTAGCACTTCTCTCGGGCGGCGGGTACGCCCAGCAGGTGGCCGTACCAGCTGAACAGGTATTGCGCGTCCCCGAGGGCGTGGACCTGATCACCGCCGCGGCCCTCCCCGAAGTGGCCGCCACCGTCTACTCGAACCTGATCATGACGGCCCAGCTGCAGCCCGGCGAGACGGTGCTCATCCACGGCGCCACGGGCGGCATCGGCACCATGGCCATCCAGCTTGCCAAGGCTTATGGTGCAACGGTGGCGACGACGGCCGGGACCGACGAGAAAGTCGGCACGGCCAAGGCGTTCCTGGGCGCCGACATCGCCATCAACTACGCCGAGGAAAACTTCGTTGAAAGCCTCAGGGCACAAAACGGCGGCAAAGGCGCCGACGTCATCCTCGACGTCGTGGGTGCAAAGTACCTGCAACAGAACGTCGATGCGCTCGCGGAGTACGGCCGGCTGATCATCATCGGCCTGCAGGGCGGCACCACGGCGGAAATCAACCTCGGCCAGCTCCTCAGCAAGCGCGCTGCCGTCATTGGCACCGCCCTCCGGCCGCGGTCGGTTGCCGAGAAGGGCATCATCATGACGGCGGTGCGCGAGTCAGTGTGGCCCATGGTCACTGACGGCCGGATCACGCCGCTGGTTGCCAAGTCGTTCCCCCTGGACCAGGTCCGGGAGGCCCACGGGTACTTCGACTCGGGGGAGCACGTGGGCAAGGTCCTGCTGCTCCTCTGACATTACCGACGCGCAGCAAGGAGCCTCATGTCGATCCGGCACAGTCTGCTGGCCCTGCTCCAGGACCAGCCCAGGTACGGCTATGAGTTGCGCGTGGAATTCGAGGACCGGACAGGTGCAGCCTGGCCGTTGAACATCGGCCAGGTGTACACGACGCTCGATCGGCTGGAGCGCGACGGCCTAGTCAGCAAGGACGGCGACGACGGCGGTGGCCACGTCATTTACAGCATCACTGACGCAGGGGTCGAGGAAGTCGGGGCTTGGTTTGCCGGCGCTGTGGACCGGGGGAATCCGCCCCGGAACGAGATCGCCATCAAGCTGGCGCTCGCCGTGACTCTTCCCGGGGTGGACGCCTCTGAAGTGATCCAGTCCCAGCGCGAGGTGTCCGTCAAGGCGCTCCAGGAGCACACCCAGGCGCGCAAGGCAGTCTCAGCCAACCAGCGTGCTTCGGACACTGCCTTTCTGCTGGTGCTCGATTCCCTGGTCTTCCAAGCAGAGGCAGAGGTCCGGTGGCTGGACCTCTGCGAAGCGAGGATGGTGCAGAGCCTGGGGAAGGGCGGATCAAGCAGCGCCGGGGCGAACTGACCGCTCACCGCAGCGGGGATACCGCTCAACGCAACTGCCGTATCGGACCGTGGGTTCCCCCGGTAAGTGGGGTACATACTTGCTAGCTTGCCCGTGACGCACGTCCGAGCCAGGGCAGCACAGCAGTTCTCAAGGAGGAGATATGGGCAAGAATCCCGACCAGACCGGACTCATGGAGGGACTTGATCCCACGCTGCCTGCGCCCGCAGTTGACGATTCGGTCCGTGAAGCCGAGGAACGCAAGTGGACCCCCGCGAAGATCGGTCTCTGGGTGGCGATTTCGCTGCTGGGAGCAGTGGCATGGTTCATGCTCGCGTTGGTCCGCGGCGAAACGGTGAACGCCATCTGGTTCGTTTTCGCCGCCGTGTGTACCTATCTGATCGGGTACAGGTTCTACTCCAAGGTCATCGAGCGGTACCTGCTTAAGCCAAACGACCGCCGCGCCACCCCCGCGGAGTACAAGGCCGACGGCAAGGATTACGTCCGCACCGACCGCAACGTCCTGTTCGGCCACCACTTTGCGGCCATCGCAGGCGCGGGTCCGTTGGTGGGACCCGTCATCGCGGCCCAGATGGGCTACCTCCCTGGCACTATCTGGATCATCATCGGCGTCGTATTCGCCGGCGCCGTGCAGGACTATCTGGTGATGTTCTTCTCGATGCGCCGTGGTGGCCGCTCGCTGGGACAGATGGCCCGCGAGGAACTTGGCGTCATTGGCGGTACCGCCGCGCTGATCGCCACCTTGCTGATCATGATCATCATCGTGGCCATCCTTGCCTTGGTGGTTGTCAACGCCCTGGGCGAGAGCCCGTGGGGTGTCTTCTCCGTTGGCATGACCATCCCGATTGCCCTGTTCATGGGCGTCTACCTTCGCTACCTCAGGCCAGGCAAGGTCATGGAGGTGTCGATCATTGGTTTCGTGCTGCTGATGGCGGCCATTATCGGCGGTGGCGCGGTGGCAGGAACCGAGTGGGGCGCAGCATTCTTCCACCTGGACAAGGTGACCATCGCGTGGGGCATCATCATCTACGGTTTCATCGCCGCCATCCTCCCCGTATGGCTGCTCCTTGCACCGCGTGACTATTTGTCCACGTTCATGAAGATCGGCGTGATCGTGATGCTGGCTGTCGCCATCATCGTGGTGCGTCCGGAAATCACTGTCCCGGCGTTCAGTGAGTTTGCCGGCCGGGAAAACGGGCCGGTCTTCTCCGGCGCGCTGTTCCCCTTCCTCTTCGTGACCATCGCCTGTGGTGCCCTGTCCGGTTTCCATGCCCTGATCTCTTCGGGAACCACGCCGAAGCTGATTGAGAAGGAACGCCAGACGCGCTTCATCGGGTACGGCGGCATGCTGATGGAATCCTTCGTGGCGATCATGGCCTTGGTTGCTGCGATCTCGATCGACCGGGGCATCTACTTCGCCATGAACGCGCCGCTGGCCCTGACCGGCGGCACGGTTGAATCCGCTGCCCAGTGGGTGAACAGCCTGGGACTGGCCAATGTGAACATCACGCCGGATGTCCTTGCGCAGACTGCCAAGGACGTGGGTGAAGAGAGCATCATCTCCCGTTCCGGCGGCGCCCCGACGCTGGCCGTTGGCTTGGCGCACATCATGCAGCAATTCATCGGCGGCCCCGGCATGATGGCCTTCTGGTACCACTTCGCCATCATGTTCGAGGCCCTGTTCATCCTCACCGCAGTGGATGCCGGCACCCGTGTTGCCCGGTTCATGCTGCAGGATTCCATCGGCAACTTCGTTCCCAAGTTCAAGGAAGCCTCCTGGCGCCCGGGTGCTTGGTTTTGCACGGCCATCATGGTCGCTGCCTGGGGTGCGGTGCTGCTGATGGGTGTGACGGATCCGCTGGGTGGCATCAACACGCTGTTCCCGCTGTTCGGCATCGCCAACCAGCTTCTCGCCGCCATTGCTTTGGCGGTGTGCATGGCAATCGCGGCAAAGAGGGGAGTGTTCCGGTACTTGTGGATCGTTGCGGTCCCGTTGGCGTTCGCCGCCGTCGTCACCATTACGGCGAGCTTCCACAAGATCTTCTCGCCGGTTCCCGCCGTGGGCTATTTCGCCAACAATGCGGCGTTCTCCAAGGCGCTGGCGGATGGCAAGACGGAGTTTGGCACCGCCAAGACCGTGGCAGCCATGGAAGCCGTTGTCCGTAACACCATGATCCAGGGTGTCCTCTCTGTCATTTTCGTGACCCTGAGCATCATTGTGATCCTCACGGCCGTGATCGCCACCGTCAAAGCCATCCGCGCCGGCGGTGGACAGGATCATGAAGATCCCGCCGTGGCCTCCAAGGTCTTTGCGCCCGCCGGGCTGATCCCCACACCGGCGGAGAAGGAACTTCTCGCCGAATGGAACGCGCTGCCTGCGGAAAAGCGGACCCACAAGGCCGGGCATCACTGATGAACGCAGTCACCAAGGGCTTCCGGAGTTTCGCGGCATACCTGGGGTCGATCATGGGTGCCGACGCATATTCGAAGTACCTTGAGCACTTCACCACCTCGGGCCATTCCGGTCCCGCCATGACTGAACGCGAGTTCTGGCGGGACCGGATGGACCGGCAGGACAGCAACCCGCAAGGACGTTGCTGCTGAGATGTAGTTTCGCTACGAACGAAGTCCAAATTCCGGTTGAGTCCAGGGGTTCACTGGAACCACGTGAGAGTATGAACGGATGAGCGATCTGAACGACATTCAGCCCACGGATGAGGCTTCGGACGACACCCCCGTGGAAGGAACCACGCTGGACGGCGACGCAGCGGCGTCCGACGGCCCTCAAGCTTCCCAGACGGAGGCAGCGAAGGATGCCAAGCCCAAGGGCGGCAACCTTCAAGAGCTGGTGGACGAACCAGCCAAGGTGATGCGGATCGGCACCATGATCCGGCAGCTGCTTGAAGAAGTTAAGAGTGCTCCGCTTGATGACGCTGCAAGGAACCGCCTCGCGGAGATCCACGAGCGCTCCATCAAGGAACTCGAGGATGGGCTTGCACCGGAGCTGATCGAAGAGTTGGAACGCATCAGCCTGCCCTTCCCCGAAGACCAGGCTCCTTCGGATGCCGAGCTTCGGATCGCCCAGGCCCAGCTGGTCGGGTGGCTTGAAGGCCTGTTCCATGGCATCCAGGCAGCGATTGCAGCGCAACAGGCGGCGAAGGAACATGCGGCCGCGCAGATGCAGCTCCGCCAACTGCCTCCGGGAACGGTCATCGCTCCGGGCATTGTCATTGGCGAAAACGGGCAACCGCAGCGGGCTGCTGCGCCTGGCGCTCCCGGCGCCGCTGCCAATGGTCGCCCGGAAGATCCCGACCACGGTCCGGGCCAATACCTCTGAGTTTGCTGGTGGGTTTCTTTGGGGCCGTCCGGCAAGGGCGGAAAGATGATCTTGAGCTCGGCAAGGGCCTGTGGCGCCGTGCGCACGACCGCTTCCATCGCGGCCTCGACCGCTACCACCAGGTCTTGGAGGGCGTGGACGACGAACAGCTCTACAACGAGCTGGTCCAGATCGCCAACGAGTTGGCGGAGTTGTCGCCCCGGGTGCGGAGCATTTGCGTAGAGGCGCAGCGGCGCTCGCCCAGTGACGGCCTGGACGTGCCCGGAGCTCTCGCCGGGGTGCACCGGGCCTTGTCCAAAGCAGGCAACTCGCTCGCGACCACGGCTGAAGCTGCGGCGATGTTGCGTCTGGCTGTTGGTCCCGTGCCTGTCGGCGCCCTGTCAGTGCGGCGCAGGGCCGAGTCGGTCTTCGAGCAGGTGGCCGACGCAGAGCGTCAACTGAATCCCTAATATGCGAGGCGTTCGCAACTACCCGCGTGCGCGTGTATTCCCTGCATGCAAGAAGTTAAGCGGATAGCTGATCTTCGTCATAATCTGGTGAAACTCCGTGGCAGGGCTGGCAGGATACAACCATGACTTCGTCACCAGAACTTACTTTCAATGACGGCAACACCATCCCCCAGCTCGGCTACGGGGTATGGCAGGTTGAAGACGATGTAGCCGAAAAGGTGGTGCGCCAGGCTTTCGACGCCGGGTTCCGCCACATCGATACCGCCAAGATCTACGGCAACGAGGCCGGCGTCGGCCGTGCCATCGCCTCCTCCGGCCTCTCTGCCGAGGAAATCTTCATCACCACCAAGCTGTGGAATGCGGACCAGGGCTACGAATCCACGCTCGAGGCCTTTGAGAAGTCCCTCGACCGCCTCGGCCTGGAAACCTTGGACCTCTACCTGATCCACTGGCAGCAGCCCAAGCAGGAGAAGTACGTCGACACCTGGAAGGCCCTCATCGAGCTGAAGAAGCGCGGCCGGGTCAAGTCCATCGGAGTCTCCAACTTCACCAAGGAAGGCCTGCAGCACATCATCGATGAAACCGGCGTCGTTCCGGCCATCAACCAGGTGGAGCTGCACCCCTTCTTCAACCAGGCTGAATTGCGCGAGTTCAACGCCTCCAAGGGCATCCTCACGCAGGCCTGGTCCCCGCTGGGCCAGGGCGGCGAGCTCCTCGAGAGCGCAACGATCTCGGAAATCGCCGCCAAGCACGGTGCGACTCCGGCACAGGTTGTCATCGCCTGGCACCTGGCCATCGGCAACGTCGTCATCCCCAAGTCCGTCACGGAGTCCCGCATCCAGGAGAACTTCGCGGCCCTGGACGTCACACTGGATGACACCGACATCGAGGCCATCAACAACCTTGACCGGGGTGCCGAAGGCCGTATCGGCCCGGACCCGGCAGTCTCCGACTTCGCCTAAAGTCTGAACCAATGCCAAGTGCCCCGCTCCCATCATGGGAGCGGGGCACCAGCGTTTAACGCCCGACGGCGGGTGGCCGCCTGCGTACTGAATCAGTCCAACGGTTCCAGCATGGTCACCCGGAAGGGCACCTCCAGCAACGGCTTCACTGCCTCCACGAAGTCCTTGACATGCTGTTGCTGGTTGTGGGCGTCGAGGTCCTCCTGAAGGGCCCAGCCTTCAAACATGACGAAGGTGCCGGGCTGCTGCTCATCCGCGAAGACGGTGTACTCCAGGCATCCGGCGTCCTTCCGGCTCTCGGCTTGGAGCGAGCCGAGCACGCTCCGCAGTTGGCTTTCACAGCCTGCCTTGGCCCTGAACACCGGCATGAGCCACACTTCTGCCGGCTTTTTGATGGTGGGCATTTCGTCGGTCATCAAGCGGTTATTTGGGGAACATCAACCCAGGACTCTTTGGCCGCGGACTCGACGATCGCGTCGTCGATGAGGGCGACTTGGTAGCCGTCGGCGAAGTTGGGGTTGACGCTGCCGCCTTCCGCGATGGCTTTGAAGAAGTCATAGGCTTCGATGATCTTCGTCTCTCCGTACCCGATGCCCAGGGCAGGAATGGGCCACAGGCCGTCTCCATACGGGTGCGACGGGCCGGTGTAGACGGTCCGGAAGCCTCGTCGGTCGGCCGGGTCCGACGCGAAGCAGACCTGAAGCTCGTCGCGGCGTTCGTAATTGAAGACGATGCTGCCTTCGGTTCCGTGGATTTCGAAAGTGATGTAGTTGTTCCTGCCGTGCGCGTTGCGTGTTGCTTCGACGGATCCAACGGCACCGTTTGCGAAGCGGATCATGGTCATCACTTCGTCATCGACATCGACATCGCCCCGCGGGCCCTCTCCGCCGCGTACATTGCCGAGCGCATCCGCGCCACCGGTCTGGAGCGGGCGCTCCGGGATCCACGTCGAAAGGACTGCGTTGACGGCACTGAACTCACCCACGAGGTACCGCGCCATATCGATGACGTGCGTGGCGATGTCACCGAGGGCGCCGGAGCCTGCGATGGATTTCTGGAAACGCCATGACAACGGCGAGTTCGGGTCGGCGCTCCAATCCTGGAGATAGGTTCCCCGGAAGTTGAGGATTTGGCCGATTGCGCCTTCTTCGATGTACTTCTTGGCCAGTGCCACGGCGGGGGTGCGCCGGTAGTTGAAGGCCACCATGTGCACGAGGTCCTTGTCCTTGACGGCGTCGTACATGGCCTTGGACTCTTCGCCGGTGCGGGCGAGTGGCTTCTCGCAGATGATGTGCTTGCCCGCTTCGGCGGCGGCAATGGCGATTTCAGCGTGCAGGTGGTTGGGTGTTGCGATGTCGACTACGTGGATGTCGGGGTCGTCGATGATGGACCGCCAGTCCGACGTCGAATTTTCGAAGCCGAAGCGCCGGGCGGCTTCTGCGGCCAGTTCGGGATTGGCCTCCGCGATGACCTTGCGGACCGGCAGTGCCGGGGCAGGCCAGAAGAACATAGGCATGGCGGCATAGGCGAGGGAGTGGGCTTTGCCCATGAAACCGCCGCCGATGAGGCCGACATTGAGGTTTTGCATATAAATCGTGGTCCTTCCGTGAAGCTTTTTCTTAGAGGAGTGTCTCGAGGTATTTTTTGCTGATTTTGGCTGCTTCGCTGGGGTCGCCGTCGTAATTGTCGAGCTCGACCATCAGCCAGCTGTCGTAGCCGCTTTCGCGGATCGCAGCGATGATGTCGGGAAAATCGAGGTCACCTTCGCCCAGCGGCAGGAAGGTGAAGGGGTCTTCCCGGAAGTCCTTGAGGTGGACGTGCCGGATCCGGTCGGAGTACTTGCGGATAACTGCGGCCGGATCGGCTCCGCCTGCTGCCAGGTGGGCGGTGTCGGGGCAGAAACCGATCCTGGTCAGGGGCATGAGCTTGTCCAATTCGTCCGGGCTCTCCACGATCGTGCTCAAATGGGGGTGGTAGCTCGCGGACAGTCCGAAGCTCTCCGCGATGTCCGTCACCCGGTCAAGAGCATGGCCCAGGAGGTAGTAGTCCTGCTCGGTGGTGCCGGCCGCCCGCCGTGCACCGCCCCCAACCACCAGCCGTTCGGCTCCGAAACTTGCCGCCAATTCCGCCGCGCGGTGGATCCGGTGCATCTCGTCCGGAAGGATGTCGGCGTAGATGAAGTTGGCGCCTGTATACACGCTCGTCAGCTCGACTCCGTTGCTGCTGAGGATCCCTTTGAGTTCTTCGGGCTTGTCGGCGTATTCGGCCAGGTTTCCGTCGAACATCTCCACGCCCTGATATCCGACGGCCGCAATGTCACGTACCGCGTCGTGCATGGAGCCGTGGGTCAGGTAGAAAAGGTCCTTGACGCTCGTCACGCCTTGGGGGTGGCCGACCACGCCGCCCCAGGTGATGGAACAGTAACCAAGTTTCATTGCATTTGCCTTTCAGCTGGGTAAGACGTGTGGAATTCGGAGGGGCCGTCAGTAGTGGGAACGTCGACCCATGACTGCCGTGCCGCGGAGGCGACTACTGCTTCGGTCAGGACGGCTGCCCGGAGACCGTCGCGGAAGCCGGGCAGACCTTCGGGCGCGTGGCCTTGGACGGCTGCGTAGGTGTCCGAGATGAAGGCGTTGAAGCTGTCCTGATACCCCTGGGGGTGCCCCGCGGGAAGCGTGGCGTAACGCCGCCCGCCCTGAGTGGAAAGGGTTTGCGGGCCCACGGCAACGTGTGAGGTGGAATCGACGCGCCCGATGTGCAGGGTGTCCGGTGTTTCCTGGTTGAAGCTGAAGGATGCTTCCGTGCCATCGAAGGAGAACCACAGACGGTTCTTCCTCCCTGGACTGACCTGGCTCACAACCAACGAGCCGGTGGCCCCTTTGTCGGTCTCGAAGAGCAGTGTTGCCCCGTCCTCCGTTGACACCTGCGAGAGGTGGCCGTGGGTTTCACGTTTCTCGTGGGCCCGGCTGGTGTTGGCCATGATCCGGGTGATGCGGTGTCCCGTGGTGAACTCCATCAGGTCGCACCAGTGAACGCCGATGTCACCGAACGCCCTTGATGCTCCTCCGAGCGTGGAGTCGACCCTCCAGTTCGTTGCCGTCGCACCTGCCAGCCAGTCCTGCAGGTAGGACCCGTGGAGCAACCAGAGGCTGCCCGCGTCCCCGTTGAGGATGCGGTCCCTGGCCTCACGGACCGCCGGATAGAACCGGTAGACGAAGGGGACACCGGTCACGACATTGGCCTGTTCCGCGAGGGATGTCAGTTCCTTGGCATCCTCGACGCTGGTGGCCAGGGGCTTCTCGCACACCACTGCCTTGCCTGCCGCGATGGCCAGGCGTGCCAGATCCGCGTGCGTGGCGTTTGGAGTGCAGATATGGACAACGTCCACATCGTCCCGTGTGATCAGTGACTCCGGGGAATCGGCCGCGGCGAGTGCACCGAGTCGGGTGACGGCGGCTTCAGCACTGGCCCGGCTGCTGCCGGCAACGGCACTGATGGCGCTTCCTGCCGCGCGGACGGCGTGGGAGTGGACTGCACCCATGAACCCCGTGCCGATGATGCCTGCGCGTGGTGTGGACGTCATGCCCGGTCACTTCTTCCGGGCGAGTGCGACCGCCAGGATGATGATCGCGCCGCGGACCACCTGCTGCTGGCTGCTGTCGAGGCCTGCCAGGATAAGTCCGTTGTTGATCAGGCCGATCAGGAGGGCACCGAAGAGCGTTCCGATGATGGAACCGAAACCGCCGAAGAGGCTGGTCCCGCCCAGGATGACAGCAGCGATGGCCGAGAGTTCATCGCCTGCGCCCCACTGGAAGCGTCCCGACTGGAGACGTCCGGCGTAGAGCATTCCGGCGACACTGGCCACCATGCCGGAGATCAGCAGCACCTGGAACTTGATGCGCTTGGTGTTGATTCCGGTGAACTCCGAGGCGTTGCGGTTGCCTCCGGTGGCCAGGACCTGCCGGCCGAACCGGGTGCGGTTCAAGACGACGGCGCCGATGGCCACAAAGATGCCGCTCCAGACCACCAGGCCCGGAATGGGACCGAAGTTGCCGGAACCGAACAGTGTGTTGAAGGTGTCGTTCAGGATGGGCTGGGGTGCTGATGCCGTGATCCACTGCGCAACGCCCACGGCAATCCCGAGCATGCCCAGGGTCACCAGAAAGGACGGAATCCCAAGGAGGCTGACCAGCGCTCCGTTGACCGATCCGACCACCAGGCCCACGGCCAAACCGGCGAGGATGCCCGGGACCAGGCCCCACTGCGAAAGGGCCATCGCGGTGCAGACGCTGGAAAGACCGGCCACCGAGCCCACGCTCAGGTCGATCTCGGCACAGGCGATGACGTACGTCATGCCCACGGCGATGACCGTGATGGTGGCCGTCTGCCGGAAGATGTTCAGGAGGTTGTTCGGCGACAGGAATCCTTGGTCGCGCAGCAGGACCGCGAAGATCAGGAAGACGACGACGAAGCCGATGTAGATGACGTAGCGTCGCCAGTCCAGGTCCTTGAGAATGGTGCTGACGTTGCGGGGTGCCCCGGTGTCCCGTGGCGCGATGGTGTTTGTCTTGCTCACTGTTCAGACTCCCTGGACTGCAAGTTGTAGATATTCCTCGTCAGCAATGTCGCTGCGGGGGATGTCGCGGATGATGGAGCCGTCCTTGAGGACGAGGACGCGGTCGCTGACCGCGAGTAGTTCGGGGTATTCGGAAGAGATGACGATGATGGCTTTGCCATCACTGGCCAGCTCACGGATCATGTCGAGAATCTCGCTCTTGGTACCGATGTCGACGCCGGCAGTCGGCTCATCGAGGATGAGGATGTCGGGATCGGTTCCCAGCCATTTGGCGATGACCACCTTTTGTTGGTTGCCCCCCGAGAGCAGGCGCACGGGACGGTGGGGGTGCGCGACCTTTACTGCGAATCTCTTGATCAGCGATGCGGACAACTCGTTGCCCTTGGCGCCGTCCAGAAGGGGACCCCGTTGGATGTTCTTCAGCAACGGCAGCAGCAGGTTGTCCTGGACAGAGTGCTCCAGGACCAGCCCCTGCGCCCTGCGGTCCTCCGGGACCAGGGCGATGCCGGCGGTGATGGCCTGTTGCGGCGAGGCAAGGGCCACCTTCCTGCCGCGGATCAGGACCTGGCCGCTGTCCAGTTTGTCGATGCCGAAAAGTGCACGGGCGAGCTCCGTCCGTCCGCTGCCCATGAGTCCGGCCAAACCAAGAATCTCGCCTGGCCGCAGGGCAAAGGACACGTCCCGGACCCGGTGACCCGCGTTCAGCCCGCGGACCTCCAGCAGCGGCTCGTCGTCGTCGCGGATGTCGTTCCGCGCCCGATAGGAGAGCTGGCCCTCGACCTTCTTGCCGACGATTCCTTCGACAATCTGTTCGGGAGTAACGGCGGTCAGCGGCTCGGTGAGCAGGTGCTTTCCGTCGCGGAGGATGGTGATCCGGTCTGCGAGCCTGTACACCTCGTCCATGCGGTGGGAGATGTAAATGATGGAGATTCCGCGCTGTTTCAGCCGGTCGATGAGTTCGAAAAGGGATTCGGATTCATGCCGTGCCAAACTTGCCGTGGGCTCGTCCATGATCAGAACCTGGGCGTTCTGCGCCAAGGCTTTGGCGATCTCCGTCAGCTGCCAATAGGCGGTGCCCAACCGCGAGACTTGCGCGCCGGCGTCGACATCCACTTCCATCTCCGCGAAGACTTCCTTGGCCCGCCGCACCGCGGCGCGGTCATCGATGAGTCCGCCCCGGCCGAGGGGCTCGGTGCCCAGGAAGATATTCTGCGCAACAGTCAGGCTGGGTACCAGGCTGAATTCCTGGAAGACCATCCCGATCCCGGCGGACTTGGCGTCCTGGATCGAGTTGATGGCGGCCGGTTTGCCGCCGATCAGGATTTCTCCGGCGTCTGCCTGGTAAACGCCTTGCAGGATCTTCATGAGGGTGGATTTGCCGGCCCCGTTACCGCCGGCCAGCGCGTGGACCTCGCCTTTGCGGACATCGAAGCCGACGTCCTTCAGGACTGACACGCCGTTGAAGGCCTTGGATATCGAGCGCATCTCGACGACATTGTCTGCGGTGTTCATTTCCCGCCCTTTCGGCGCGGTGCGGGGGAGACATCCCCCGCACCGTCGGGTCTGGCTACTTCTTGTAGGAGTCCTGGATGTCCTTGGGTGCGTCCTCGTGGTAGACCTGCTTCCAGGCATCAAGAACGTTCGAGTGGTCAACCGGGAGGGCGCTCAACGCCACGTAGGGAGGCGCCTGCTTGCCGATAAGCGCTCCTGCGGCGAGCCGGGCCTCGGTGACGCCCTGGTCAAACGGAACCTGGGCGCCGAGGCCGACGACGAGTTCGTCCTTGGCCAGCGCGATGGCCACGTTCTTGCCGAGGTCCTCAGTGGCGATCTTCAGGTCCTGCCGGCCGGCCGCGCGGGCTGCCGCCATGACGCCCTCTGCCGGAACGTCCCACACTGCCCAGATGCCGGCGAGGTCGGGGTACTTGCTGATCATGGCGTTGGCAGCAGCCTGCGCGTCTCCAGCGAAGTCAGGGCCTGCGATGCCCTTTTCCTCCACGATCTGGATGTCCGGGTATTCCTTGGTGATCGTGTCCTTGAATCCTTCATGGCGCTGCTTGGTCACGAAGAAATCGGCCTGGTGGAAGACGAGGCCAATCTTGCCCTTGCCGCCCAGGGCTTTGGCCATCTGGTGGGCGGACACGACGCCGTTGCCATAGTTGTCAGCGGATACCACTGAAACGTAGTCCGTCCCCGGGGTCAGTCCCTGCGGGACATTGTCCATGAAGACGAGCTTGGCGCCGGCAGCAGCGGCCTTCTTGTAAGCCGAGGCCGTGGCCACGGGGTCCGTGGGGATGGAGACGACAACATCCGGGTTCTGCGTCATCACAGTCTCAATGTCGGAGACCTGCTTGTCCGGCTTGAAGTTGGCGTCCGTTGTGGCGATGACCTTGATGCCGAGCTTCTCGAATTCGCTCTTGAGGCCGTTGACCTGGGCAGTGGCCCAGTCATTGCCGCCGTAGTGCATCACGATCGCGGCCTTGGCGTTGAGTCCCTTGATCTTCTGGATTTCATCGGCGGTCAGCTCTGCCACTGAAGCGGGTGAGGGCGTTTCACCATTTGGCCCTTTGCTCAGGACCTGCCCTTTGATTTTGTCCAGGGCCTGGGTGGCCTTTTCTGACACACCGGCGTCAGGTGCGTTTGAGGTGCCCGCTGCTGAGCTGCTGCACGAGGCCACGGAAAGTGACAGGACAGCGGCCAAAGCCACGAGGGGAAGCCTGCGGATCATCATTGTTCTCCAGTGCTTATGAGGGGATGTGGTGAGGGCGGGTTCCAGCGTGGCTGGAACCGGCGAGGGGGGCGGGCCCTCCTCGGCCGAACCGTCGATGGTGGACGCCGAAGAGCCTGCGGGGGTGCCAGTTTCATCCGTGGTGAATCTGGGCCGTAATCGCTAACGGACATTCCGTGAACGTTTACGGAACTGATCGTAAACGTTTACGGTGGAGAGTGTCAAACATCACGTCCGCCCGGTTTTTGGCTAACCGGAGAGGGCGTACGCACGTAGTATTGGTACGCATCGGCCCGGTTGAACGGTGCGGGGACAGGAGAGAGCGTGTCAGGCAGGACTAACGGGCAAACAGGCGCCACGTTGCGGCGGAAGCCGACCATCAACGACGTCGCGGACATCGCGGGCGTCTCCTTTGGCACCGTCTCGCGGGTCCTGAACAACGCCCCGGACGTCAGTGCGGCCACGCGCGAACGCGTCCTGCAGGCCATCAAGGATATCGGCTACCGCAGGAACCGGGCAGCGACTGCGCTTGTCACCAACCGGTCAACGTCCATCGGGCTGCTCTCGGACGGCTCCCCGCGGTTCGGCCCGGTAGGGACTCTCATGGCCTTGGAAACCGTCGCACGGAAGAAGGGCTACGCCACCACTGTCATCAGTGTCGAGCAACCCTATGAGGAATCAGTGCAGGCGGCGCTGGACACCTTGGACGATACCGGCGTCGGAGGGATCATCGTTGTTGCCCCCTTGGTGGACATGGCATCGGCGGTCTGGAATTCCTCCTGCCGGGTACCTGTGGAGATGATCGCTGCCGGAGCATCGTCAACGTCCCGCGTTTTCACTTATTCAGAAGACCAGGAGCTCGGAGCCCGGCTCGCCACCCAGCACCTCATAGACCTCGGCCATACCGATATCGCCCATCTGGCAGGCTCCATGGACTGGTTCGACGGGCGGGTACGAAAGCGTGGGTGGGAGGCCGCGTTGCGTGGCGCCGGTCTCCCGGAGGGTCTATGCCTGGAGGGAGATTGGAGTCCCCGCTGGGCCTACGAAACCGGCCTTGACCTCGTCCGGGAAAACAGGGTCCCTCAAGCCATCTTTGCGGCGAGCGACCATACGGCCCTGGGGCTCATCCGTGCGTTAACCGAAAACGGGATCCGGGTTCCGGAGGACGTCAGTGTGGTCGGCTTCGACGACATTGAAGGTTCGGACTATTTCCTGCCTCCGCTGACCACCGTGCGCCAGGATTTCACGGCCCTGGCGCTGATGAGCATGGAGGTGCTCCTGGGTGCCATGGAAGGAAGGGAAGTGGACCGCACTCCAATCGCACCCACACTTGTTGTGCGCAACAGCTCCAGGCGCGTAGCCTCGTAGGACCCACCCGAGGAGCAATCATGAACGGTCGGATCCTTTCAGCCCGCCGTGCCGTTATCTGCGCAGGCTTTGGGGTGGTGGCCGGAGCCGCGGCGGGTCTGGCGGTGTCACCGACCCTTTCGCCCTTGGTTGCCTGGTGCATGGCAGGTCTCATCGCCCTGGTGTGGGCGTGGCGGCTCTGCTGGGGCCAGGACCCGCCCGGGACTGAACGCATTGCACGCGAAGAATCAGCCTCACGGTTGACCGACAACGCAATCATCACAGCGTGCCTGGCGAGCATCGCCGCCGTGGGAGTTGCGTTGATCCAGTCGGGAAACCGGGACGGTGATCCGGTGTCTGTCGCCCTGGTCATAGTCGGGGTTCTCGGCACGATAGTCGCCTGGGCCCTGGTCAACACGGTCTATGCCTTGAAATACGCCCGGATGTACTACATCGACCGTGACGGTGGCGGCTTTGACGACAAGGACGGCAGGCAACCGGCTTACAGCGACTTCGCGTACTTCGCCTTCACGGTTGGCATGACCTACGCTCCGCCTGAAGTCGAGACGGGAAGCACCGAGATCCGCCGTAAAGCCCTTCTTCACGCTCTCTTGTCCTATTTCTTTGGAACAGTCCTGATCGCCGTTTCCCTCAACGCGATCACCAATCTCAGCCAAGGGTGACGTGCAAGGGCCACCAGCAAGCGGGTTGCTGGTGGCCCTTGCAGCCTGGCGGCGGTCAACGCGGGGGAGTTGTCCGGCTCACCTGCGCTTCCGCAGTCTGCGGAGGACGACGACGGCGAGGCCGCCCGCCGCCAGCGCCCACGGGCCACCGACGATGATCGGATCCATCCACTGGTGGTTGAGGTCGACGCGCTTTTGTCCCACCCGGGAACGGACACCTCCACGGGAGAACTCGCTCAGTACGCCCGTCTCCGTAATGGGGTTGTCCGGCCGCAGCGTGGCGAACGAACGGAGGTGGTGCTCCCACGCGTCCACTCTGTCTGCTGCTACCAGCAGCAGCCAGTGGGCAGCCCGGCCCTCACTGTACTTGTAGGCGTATTTCCGGATGGCGCCCGAGACCCCCGCCGGAGGAGTGGAGGTTCCAAAGACGGGAGGCAGGAAGGCGTGTTCCACCGACCGTTCCCGGGGCCACTTCTCTGGCTGGCGCTCCGGGAAGTCCCACCGTGCGCTGGTTTCGATGCCGGGTTGTTCGCGGGGGTAGGAGGGGCGGTCGGCCGGGTCGAGATCGGCACCCCACCCCGGAATCCGGGCCCGCAAACTCTCTGCGGACTCTCTTTCGCCAGTCTTTTCTGAGACATACGGCGTGGCTGGCTTAGTCAAGGTGTGCTCCCTTCAGGACTGGCCGGCGATAACGAGCGGTTTGATGATGTTGTCCAGCTTGGCGGAGAACATGTGGTAGCCCTCGGCGATGTGTTCAAGCGGAATCCGGTGGGTGACGATGTCGCTTGGTTTCAAGTACCCGTTCCGGATGTGCTCGAAGAGCCGCGGCCATTGCCGCTTGACCGGGCACTGGTTCATGCGCAAAGTCAGGCCCTTGTTCATCGCATCGCCAAACTTCACGGCGCTGAAGATCGGACCGTAGGCGCCCACCACGGACACGGTCCCACCTTTGCGCACCGAGTCGATCGCCCAGTTCAGTGCGATGGGCGAGCCGCCCTGCAGTTTGAACTTGCTGCTGGTGACGTGCTGCAGGAAGTTTCCGTCAGCTTCGGCCCCGACGGCGTCAATAACGACGTCGGCACCCAGGAAGTCGGTTCCTTCTTGAGGTGGACCACAATGTCGCCGTACTCGGCAAAGTTGTACGTCTCGGCGTGGGCGAAGCTGCGTGCCTTCTCCAGCCTGTATTCCAAGTGGTCAATCACGATCACGCGACCGGCACCCATCAGCCAGGACGACTTTGCGGCAAACAGCCCCACAGGGCCGGCACCGAACACCACCACGGTGTCGCCTTCCACGATGTCCCCAAGCTGGGCGCCGAAGTAGCCGGTCGGCAGGGCGTCGGTGAGCAGCACCGCGTCCTCTTCCTCCAGCCAGTCAGGGATCTTTGAAGGCCCAACGTCCGCGAACGGAACCCGCACAAATTCCGCCTGACCGCCGTCGTAACCGCCGCAGGTGTGTGAGTAGCCGTAAATGCCGCCCACCGCCGTCGCGTTCGGATTTACGTTGTGGCAGTTCGAGTAGAGGCCGCGCGAGCAGAAATAGCAGGAGCCGCAGTACACGTTGAACGGCACCATCACGCGGTCGCCCACCGAGAGGTTCTGCACGGACGAGCCCACCTCGTGAACTGTGCCCACGAACTCGTGGCCAAAGGTCATGCCCACGCGGGTGTCCGGCATCATGCCGTGATAGAGGTGCAGGTCGGAGCCACAAATGGCACCGGCGCTGACCTTGACGATCGCATCGTTCGGATGCTCGATCTTAGGAATGTCCTTCTCTTCGACCCTGACTTTGTAGGGGCCGCGGTAAACCATTGCCTTCATCAGTACCCCGTCCTGTTTCTGGTTGGTTGTGACATGGGAAGATCCCTCTCAAGCTCCGGCCGGGTGGAGGACGACCTTCGTCCAGCCGTCTTCGCGGCTGTCGAAGTTCTTATAGCCCGTCGGCGCCTCATCGAGGCTCAGCTCGTGGCTGACGATGAAGGAAGGGCTTGCCTTTCCGCCGGCGACGAGGTCGCGGAGGGCGCGGTTGTACTTCTTGACCGGACACTGGCCGGAGCCCATCGTCTGGCCTTTGAACCAGTAGTTTCCGTAGTCGAAGGCGACCTGGCCCTGCTTCTCGAGTTCGTCGGGGGAACCCGGATCCTGCGGCAGGAAAACGCCCACCACGCCGATGCCACCGACGAAGCGGACGGAGTCCACCAGCCGGTTCAGGGTTTGGTTGGGGTGTTCGTTGCCTTCGGGATCGTGGGCCTGATAGCCAACGCATTCGCAGCCGCGGTCTGCGCCAAAGCCCATGGTTTGGTCCTTGACGAATTCCACGGGATCCACTTCGGCGTCATTGACGGCAATGGCTCCGATCTGTTCGGCCAGCTTCAGCCGGTCCTTGTGGCGGTCCACCACCATGACTTTGCCGGCGCCCTTGATGACGGCGGAGTAGGCGGCCATGAGTCCCACCGGGCCGCCGCCGTAGATGACCACGGAGTCGCCCGGGTAAACGCCGGCCATTTCGGTAGCGTGCCAACCCGTCGGGAAGATGTCCGCCAGCATGACGTAGTCGAGCTCCTTCTCGACGGCGTCCTCACCCAACCGCAGGCAGTTGAAGTCGCCATATGGAACCCTGAGGTACTCGGCTTGACCGCCCTGGTACGGGCCCATGTCAGCGAAGCCGTAGGCAGCGCCTGCAAGCTTTGGCTCGGGCTGCATCGTCAGGCAGTAGTTGGTGAAGCCCCGCTCGCAGTTCTTGCAGAAGCCGCAGGCGACGTTGAAGGGCAGGACCACGCGCTCGCCTACTTTGACTTTGCTCACCGCGGGGCCGACCTCCACCACCTCCCCGAGGTTCTCGTGTCCGAAGGAACGCCCCGGTTCGAAGCTCGTCCGGCCCTCGTACATGTGGAGGTCCGAGCCGCAAATATTCGCTGAGGTGATTCTTACCAGTACGTCGGCCGGGTGTTCGATCTTGGCATCGGGGATTTCCTCGACGCTGACGTCGTTGGGTCCTTTGTAAACTACTGCCTTCATCTTCCACTCTTTTGTTCTGCCCATGCCGCTTCACCACGTATTGCTGGCGCGGGTCGGGAACGCCGGGTGTCTGGAAATCTGTGATGTTGGCGCAAGGGATCGCCCGGATACGGGTGATGAACCAGCAAGGAACTTGGAAATGCAGGATTGGCCCTGTGATCCGCCTGAATGCTCGGAGGGCCTGAGGCTTTCAGCCAGCAGGTTGTCCGGGGACGCACTGCCGGTCCGTCAGCAAAAGCGATGCTGCACGAACAATGCTAAGCATGCTTATCATGTATGTCGAGGGGTAACCGGAAAAGGTTGCCGGAACTCCGGCCATGCTTCGCCAAGCAGCACCCCGCAAGAACCTTCACCCCACCCTCACCTTCCGTTCATGACGGCCGGAAAGGGTGGATGCCATGACCGACTTTTCACGCCGCACCCTCGTCAAGTCCTCCCTCGCCGGCCTTACGCTGACCGGCCTCGCCCTGGGGTCCGCCACCCCGGCGGGCGCAGCGCCCGCAGCCATCCCGCTGGTCCGCAGGCGACTCACCCTCCCCACGGGCATTGCCACCGGCGACGTCACCACGGATTCTGCCGTCCTGTGGTCGCGCGCCTCAGGACCCGGACGTCTCACCGCCACCCTCAACGCCATCGACGACGCCGGGGAGCTCCTGCGCGGGCGCTACGGGTTCAGCCGAACCATTCGTGGACCCTTGGCCACGGAAGCCAGCGACTTCACCGCGAAAATCCACGCCAAGGGACTGCCCCCGGGCACCAGGTTCAGGCTGGAGCTGAACTTCGAGGATGAGAACGGCACGGGTGAGGTTGGGCAAGGCACTTTCAGCACGGCTCCCGGCGGTAAACCCAACGACGGCGGCACGAAAGACGGCCGCGGAGGCGGCAGCCCGGCGTCGTCCTCCCAGTCCTTTGTCTGGACCGGCGATACCGCCGGCCAAGGCTGGGGCATCAACGAGGAGATCGGCGGCATGCGTGGTTACAAGGCCATGCATGACGTCCGCCCGGACTTCTTCATCCATTCCGGTGACACCATCTACGCGGACGGGCCCATCTCTGCCAGTGTCACGGAGAAAGACGGACAGGTGTGGCGCAACATCGTCACCGAGGAAGTGTCCAAGGTGGCCGAAACCCTGAAGGAATTCCGCGGCCGGCACCGCTACAACTCGCTCGATGCCAACATGCGCGCCATGTTCGCCGACGTGCCGGTGATTGCCCAATGGGACGACCACGAAACGCACAACAACTGGTACCCGGGCCAGGTCCTGGACGACGCCCGCTACACCGAACGCAACGTCAACGTCCTCGCCGCGCGTGGGCGGCAGGCGTGGCAGGAAAACATGCCGATCGCGGACTCCGCGGCGCTGTGGCGCCCCGGAACTTACGACGCCGGCCAGTACCAGCCTGCGCGCATCTACCGCAAGATTCCGCGCGGCCCGCAACTGGACATCTTCTGCCTGGACATGCGGACCTATAAGTCGCCGAACACCGACGGCAAGGAGCCCTACACCACAAACATCCTGGGCCAGGAACAGGTGGACTGGCTGATCAAGGAAGTCCGGCAGTCCAAGGCCACCTGGAAGGTCATCGCCGCGGACCTGCCCTTGGGCATCGTGGTGCCTGACGGTCCCGTGAACCAGGAGAGCCTGTCCAACCGGGACAACGGTGCGCCGCTGGGCCGGGAACTGGAGATCGCCGGGGTCCTGAGCGCCTTCAAGAAGTATGGCGTGAAAAACACGGTGTGGCTTACGGCCGATGTCCACTACTGCGCCGCCCACCACTATTCTCCGGAGCGGGCTTCCTTCAAGGACTTCCAGCCGTTCTGGGAGTTCGTTGCGGGTCCCATCAACGCGGGCTCCTTCGGCCCGAACGACATGGACGGGACTTTCGGGCCGGACGTCGTGTTTTCCAAGGCAGGCCGGTTCCCTGGTGAGTCCCCGCGCAACGGGGAGAACCAGTTCTTCGGGCATGTGGAACTTGGTTCCGACAACACCTTTAACGTGAGCCTGCGCAACGCCAACGGTGGGGTTGTTTTTTCGAAGACGCTGAGCCCGGAGCGCTGACACTTCAGACCTGCCCAGCCCTAGCGCCGGATCACCTCAAGCACACCGTCACGCACACGCCCCATGGTCTCCGAGTCCCTGGCCTCGACGTTCAGCCGCAGCAATTCCTCGGTGTTGGACGCACGGACGTTGAACCACCAGTCTCCTGATTCCGCGGTCACGGTCAGACCATCCAAATCATTCAGGAGGACTCCGTCCATGCCCTCGTATGAGCCCTGAATGTCCGCGATGGACCTGGCCGTGTCCGCCACGGCCGAGTTGATTTCACCGCTAGAGGAATACGGTTCGTACTTTTGCGCCAAGCTGGAGAGAGTTCCGGGCTGCTCGCCGAGAGCTGCGAGGACGTGCATTGCGGCGAGCATGCCGGTATCCGCATTGTAGAAGTTGCGGAAGTAGTAGTGGGCGGAATGCTCGCCACCGAAAACTGCATGCTCTTCGGCCATGCGGGCCTTGATGAACGAGTGGCCCACACGTGTACGTACGGGCCGGCCACCGGCGGCTTGGATGAACTCTGGAACTGATTGCGAGGAAATCAGGTTGTGGATCACGGTGGGCTCCACTTCTCCGGCGCCTTGGGCCCTGGCGATCTCACGCACGGCGATCATGGAGGTGATGGCGGATGGCGTCACGGGTTGGCCGGTTTCGTCGACCACGAAGCAGCGGTCAGCGTCGCCGTCGAACGCCAGCCCAAGGTCGGCGCCGTGCACGACGACGGCCGCCTGCAGGTCGCGGAGGTTCTCTGGTTCCAAAGGGTTGGCCGGATGGTTCGGGAAGGTGCCGTCCAGCTGGAAGTACAGGGGGATGATCGTCAGCGGCAGGGCCTCCAGAAGTTGGCTGCCAAGCACCGCCGGAACGGTCATCCCGGCCATTCCGTTTCCGGCGTCCACCACCACCTTGAGTGGGCGGACGCCGGAAAGATCCACGAGGGACCGCAGCTTGCGTGAGTAGTCGCCAAGTACGTCCAGTGCAACCACGGTCCCCCGTGAGCCGGCTGCCGGAATTCCCTCAGCGAGGTAGCGCTCGGCGAGGTCCCGGATGTCGAACAGCCCTGAATCGGCGGAAACGGGGACGGCTCCGGCCTTAGCCATTTTGATCCCGTTGTACTGTGCCGGGTTGTGGCTGGCCGTAAAAATGGCGCCCGCCGAGTTGAGGGATCCACAGGCAAAGTAGAGCTCGTCGGTTGAAATCAAGCCGAGGTCGGACACATTGGCGCCGCGCGTGGAGGCACCGCGCGAAAATGCAGAGACAAACCCCGGAGATGACGGACGCATGTCACCGCCGCAGAGCACGGTCTTCCCGGCAAGGCCCAGGACGTCGACGAAAGCGGCACCGATGGCTTCGGCAACCTGGTCGGTCAATGATGTGCCGACGATGCCGCGGACATCGTAGGCCTTGAATGACGAAGAAAGATCCATGATTCAGCGAGCGCCGAAGTCGGTATCCGTGTACGAGCCGACGCGCCGCTCAGGGGTTTCGCTGCACCCGCAGTTGGTGTCGATCTCAACTCGGACTCCGCTCGGATCAACCGTGAGCGACACGGGTTCCCCGTTGGAGGTGGAAACTCGCAGGGTGCTTTCTTTGGAGGAGACGTCAAACATGATGGTCCTTTTCGTAGGGGGTATGGGGTTCAGCTGACGGCGTCGAGGACGCCGCGGACAATGGTGGCTGCCGCACCGAGATAGGCCAGCACGATCAGCAGGATCTGCGCGGCCCGCGCAGAGACGCGCTTGGAGGCGAGGTCGCCCAGGACGAGGCCCACCAGGCAGGCGACGGCGACTGCCACCCACATAGTTGCCGGGAGGACGGGAAACGATTCCGGTGCGGTGACCGCCTTGGAGGCGAGCGACAAGGAGCCGATGGTGAAAAAGTAGGGCTGCATGGTGGCTGCGAACGATTTGTGCTGCCACCGGGTTGCGATGGAGTACATGCTGACGGCTGGCCCTCCCACCCCGGCCGCGGTGTTCATGAAACCGCTGAGGCCTCCGGCGGTGAAGAGGTACCGGCGACGTTTAGGCAGGACCGCGGATTTCATCAACAGCAGGATTGTCAGCCCGACGGCGAGGATGACGCCGATCGAGATCTCCAGTACCGGAGGCGGCATGAACCGTATGAGGATGGCCGCGGGGACAATCCCCAGGAGGGCTGATGCGGCCAGTGCCAGGTACCGTTTCCAGTCGATATCCCGGGCTACCCGGAAGATGATGGCCCCGGCCGTCACGGCTCCGCAGACGTTGACCAGCACTACGCCCTCCACTGGACCGAGCAGCAGGACCAGGAAGGGAGCCGCCACGAGGGCGAATCCCATCCCTGTCACCCGTTGCATCCCGGCGCCCATCACGACGGCGCCCAGCACCAGCCCGGTGGTCAGCATCTAGGCTTTCCAGGCAACGTACTGGACCTCCTCGAATTCCTCGAGGCCCAGGCTGGATCCTTCCCGGCCCAGGCCGGACTGCTTGGCCCCGCCCATGGGCGCGAAGGCCACCGACGGAAGGGGATCATTGACGCCGACGATGCCGGCTTCCAGCTGCTCGGGAATGTCCCAGCCGCGCTTGGGGCTGTTGGTCCAGACGTAGGCTGCGAGGCCCATTTCCGTGGCATTCGCCTTGCGGATCGCTTCCTCTTCCGAAGCGAAAGTTACGACGCCAGCCGCCGGACCAAAGACTTCCTCGCTCACCAGAAGCGCGTCGTCGGGAACGTCCACGAGGAGCGTGGGTGCCATGAAGGATCCTTCGCCAGGAACCTCGGTGCGCTTGGTGACCCGTTGGGCGCCGCGGTTGAGGGCGTCGCCCACCAGGGCCTGGACAGCCGCCACGCGCTCGGCATCGATCACGGGACCAAGGTCCGGTACCGGTGTGCCGCCGTCGGGAACGCCGTGCCCAATTGTCATCGCATCAAACCGTGCGGCCAGCTTCCGGGCGAATTCGTCCGCGACGCTGTCCTGGACCAGGAAGCGGTTGGCGGCCACGCAGGATTGGCCGGTGTTGCGGAGCCTGCCAAGCACTGCGCCGTCGACGGCGGCATCGAGGTCGGCGTCTTCAAAGACGATAAACGGCGCGTTGCCGCCCAGCTCGAGCAGCGGCCTGACGACCCGCTCGGAGGCGGAGGCCATGATCTGTCGTCCGACGCCGGTGGATCCTGTGAAGCTGACCGCCCGAACGGCGGGGTGCTTGAGCAGGGCCCCGGTCACCTCCCGGGATGGTCCATGGACAAGGTTGACGACGCCGGCGGGGAACCCTGCGTCGTACAGGATTTCGAACAGGCCCGTCGCGGCAAGGGGTGCCTTCTCGGAGACCCGGCCCACCACGGTACAGCCGGCGGCGAGCATGGCCGCGAGTTTCCGGGCTTGGATGGACACCGGGAAGTTCCAGGGTGTGAGGCTCAGGGCGACGCCGATCGGCTTGCGGGAGCTGAGGTGGTGGCGTCCCCGGAGCTCAGGTGGGCTGACTGTCCCGGTGGTTCGCCGGGCTTCCTCCGCGAACCACCGGAGGTACTCCACGGAGAAGTCCACTTCGCCCTGTGCTTCGGGAAGCCGTTTGCCGGCTTCCAGTGCCAAGGTTTGGGCCAGTTCGTCGCGGCGTTCGGCCAAGAGACCGGCGGCGTTGTGGAGCAGGTCGGCCCGGGTTCGGGCGGTGGTCCGGGACCAGTTGCCGAACGCTTCGGCGGCCGCATCGGCGGCTTGGGTAGCGTGGTCCGCGCTGCCCCAGGCAACCTCACCCACAGTGGAACCGTTTCCGGGATCCGTGACGTCTTTGGAGGTTCCGGCTGAGTGCCAGGTTCCGTTGATCAGGTGTTGTGCAGATTTCAGGTTCATGCGTAGTGCCTTTCCGCTGGGTGGCGTGGTTATCCCTTGCTGGCGCCGGCAGTGATGCCTGCCACGAAGTAGCGCTGCAGGAAGATGTAGGCCACCACCACCGGCAGGGAAGCCAGGATGACTCCTGCGAACAGCAGCGGGTAGTTGGTCTGGAATTCGCCCTGGAAGCTGAGCAACGCCAAGGGCAGCGTGCGGTTTCCGGGGGACTGGATGAACAGGAGGGGATACAGCAGTTCGTTCCAATGGATGACGAAAAGGAAGATTGCTGCGGCCGCGATTGATGGTGCGGACAGCGGCAGTGCGATCGAGGCGTAGGTCTTCCACGGTCCGGTTCCGTCGATGGAGGAGGCTTCGTAGAGTTCCTTGGGCAGCGTCCGCATGAAGCCGCCAAGGATGAACACGGCGATGGGCAGTGTCGAGACCACGTTGGCCACGATCAGTCCCGCGAGGTTGTCCAGCAGTCCCAGCCGTCCGAAAAGTACGTAGAGCGGAACCATGTTGGCTTGGGCGGGAATGGCCATGCCCAGCACCAGGAAGCCGAAGATGGCCCAGGACACGAAGCCCCTGAGCCGCGACACGGCGTAACCGGCCAGGCTGGCAATAAAGAGCGTGACTGGTACGGAGATGGCGGTGACGACGACGCTGTTCCAGAAGGAGGAACCCAGGTCCTGGCCACCGATCACCTCGGCGTAGTTGGCGGGGGAAAGGGACTGCGGCAGGCTGAACGGACCCTCGAACAGTTCCTGCGTGGATTTGAAGCTTCCGAAACCAACAACGGTCAGCGGAATGATGATGATGAGCGCGTAGATACCGAGGATGGCGCGGCGGCTGATTGAAGCGAGCATGCTGTTATTCCCCCTTCGGGGTCAGCCGGAGCAACCGGCGCTGCAGCCAGGTGACCAGGGCGATCATCGCCATGAAGATGATCGACTGTGCGGCGGCGTAGCCGAACTCCGAGTTGGCAAAAGTGCTGTAGATGCGGGTGGAGAGGATGTCCAGAGAGCTCTTGGGCGGGTTGCCCGCGATACCAAGGATCAGGTCGAAAGCCTTGAACGACTGCACAGTGGTGTAAGCCACCACAATGGACGTTGCCGGGGCCACGAAAGGCCACGTGATGGACTTGAACTGCTGCCATTTGTTGGCGCCGTCCATTTCCGCTGCTTCGTAGAGTTCGCGCGGTATGGACTGCAGCCCGGCGATGTACACCACCATCATTTGTCCGGCGTGGAACCAGACCTGGGTCACGGCCACCCAGTAGAGCGCCTGGTTGTTATCTCCGAGGTAGGACCCTTGGAGTCCTCCAAGTCCCACCGCACCCAGGGCCGAGTTGGCCAGGCCGAAGTTGGGATCGTAGATGAACTTCCAAATAAAGGCCACCGACACGGAGGACAGGATGGTGGGGAAGAAGAACAAGGCGCGGAGCAGGATGCTGCCGCGGGAGTTCTTGGTGAGGAGCAGGCCGAGCAGGAGCGAGAATGCGGTTTGGGCTATGACCACCAGCAACACGAACTTCAGGTTGTTGGTCAGCGCGTTGGTGAACAACGAGTCCTTGGTGAACGCCCGGATGAAATTGTCCACGCCCACGTAGTTGAACGCTGCCGAGAAGCCGTTCCAGTCGGTGACGGCATACTGGAAAGCCTGGAGGGTGGGCATCACCAGGAAGAAGGCGATGACCGCAACGGCGGGGAGCGGGAAAAGGTACAGCGCAGGATTTACGCGCGTAGGGGACCGGCGCTTCTTCGTGGCAGCTTCCGCGCTGCTTTCCGGTGCCTTTCGCTTCGCAGCCATTCCGGTGTGGGTGCTCATAGCCTTTCGTCCACAATCTTCTGGGCAGCTTCGGCCGCCTGTTCAGGGCTGGTACCGGAGATGACCGCCGTCGCGCTTGCCTCCACGGCATTGCGGACGTCCAGGTTCAGGAACTGGAAGCGGGCGGCCAGCGCCGTTTTCTTGTCCAGCCACGGGCTCAGCCGCTTGAGGTCCGCGTTGGTGTAGTCGACGTCCTTGACCGAGACGTGCTGGGCTGTCTGGTTGGCGTAGTACCCGGCGTTTTCCGGTTCGGACAGGAAATCGATCCAGGCTGCCGCCGCGGCCTGGTGCTTGCTGGCCGAGTTGACGCCGAGGATGAACGTGGCGTTGTAGACACCCTCATACTTGGCGTTGCCGTCGGTTGAAGTATTGGGGAAAACCAACTCGATCGGGAACTTCGCGCCCAGGTTCCGGACCGCCGCGAGGTGGTAGGAACCCGTGGCCAGCATGGCGGCCTTGCCTTGGGAGAACAGGTTCTGTGCCGGCTCCACCGCGGTGCCCGTGGCGTTGGACTGCAGGAACGGCGCCAGGTCCTTGTACTGGTTCAACATCCTGATGAACCAGTCGTCAGTGCACTTGAGCTTGCCCTGCTCGATTTGTGCACACATGTCGTCCACTGGGGCGTTGTTGGCGATCATGCAGTTGAATAGCTGGCCACCGTTTCCCACATCGCCGCCGGGCCACGAGATGGGCGTGACACCGGAAGACGCCAGCTTCTCGCACATGGCCAGGAAGGCGTCCCAGTCCTTCGGTGCCAGCTCCGCGCCGGCTTTGTCGAAGAGCTCGGTGTTGGCCATCGGCATGGGGAACACCACTTGGTAGGGCAGGCCAAGTTGACTGTCGCCGGACTGCCCGGCTGTGAGCAGGCCTTTCTGGTAGTTGCCAACGGCCTTGCTGTTCTTCAGCTCGGTGTAGATTCCGGCCTCACCGAAGTTCTTGAACTGTGCACCCCGGAAGGTCGCAAACGCGTCGCCGATGGCCGCGCCCCGGACCTTCTGCAAACCCTGGGCGTTGTAGTCGTTGGAGGTCGAGATGTCCTGGACAACCTCCACGCCGCTGTTCTTTGCAACGAAGCGCTTGATGAGCTCGTCAAACACTGCCTTGTCTTCGCCACGCCAGTGGGCGAAGGACACCTTGCCAGTGATGTCACCGGTGGCCGGAGCAACCGGCCCGGTGGCGCCACCAGGGGCTGTGGAACCGCCGGGTCCTGCGCATGCCGCTGCAGTGGCACCGAGACCCAGGGCGCCGAGAACGGCCATGGCCTGCCTGCGTGAAATTTGATTCACAATATTCTCCTCATTGAGTGTTGCTGTGCCTGGTTGGAATGGGGCGTTGTTTGGAATGGGGCGCTTTCACGGCCGCTGGAAGGATCAGGCGGTGGTGCGTTGTGCCGCCACCACCTCGTCCACTACGGCGCAGAGCCGCTGCAGCCGACGGACAGCATCCGTGGACAGGGACGCCTCTACGTCGGTGGAGCCGATGCAGGACGCCCAAACGGCCCGTCCGGACAGGAACCCGCTGGCCCCTTCCAGGCACGCCCACCGCACGGCGTCGGGGAAGACGTCCTCCGGGACTCCGGACGAAAGGACCACCCATGGGCCGTCGATGGCTTTGGTCAGTTCGGCGCACGCTGCCCGGACCTCTGCTTCGGGGGCCTGGCCCTTGAACGGGACCTCGGCCTTGTAAAGGTCGGCCCCCAGGCCGCCGAGTTCCTTGGCTGCGGCCAGGATGCCGGCATTCCAATCGAAGTCGCCACCGGCCAGGGGCTTACGGGAGACGGGTTCGATGATGCTGATGAGCCCGGCGGACTTGCAGCTCTCTACGAACTCGCGGACCATTGCCACGCGGCCTTCGGCGGGCTCGTCCGGACGGTAGAGCACCAGAAGCTTAAGGGCCTTCGCGCCCAGCGCTGCGTACTTGGCGGGATCCACGAGCTTGTCGATGGTCACTTCGCCCACCAGCTCGTCGTGGGCAGATTCAAAGTGGTCTGCGGAGGCGATGAGCCCGCAGCCGGGCGCGACGACGTTCGCTTCAATGGCCTGGTCCAGTGCGAACTGGCGGTCGATGAGAACGCCGGATGCATACGGAGTGAGGATCCGGGCGGCCGCGAGCTTGAAGTCACGGAGGTCCTCGTCGGTGACGGGCTGGGCGGTGTGCTCGGCGAACATGTTCCGCATGGCTTCGCGCTGATCGACTGCGAGCATCGCGAACGCACCTGAAGGCCGCTGGAGGGGAGAAAGGTCGGTGGTGGTCATGGGCTGCTTCTTTCAGCTAGGCAGTGGGATTGATGGTCAAAACGGGGGTGATGGCCTGCCGGGGAATCATGGAGCGTCCGTCCAGACCTGCGCACGAAGCCGTGGCTGTGCGGCCGGCGAAGGCTGCTGCCTCCGCCAGGGGGAGTCCGGCTGCGACGGCGGCCAGGATAGCGCCGTGGTAGACATCGCCGGCACCAAGCGTCGATACGATCTCTGCCGCTGTTGCCGGTACGTGGAAGGGAACGCCGTCCCGCTCCAGGCCCCAGGCTCCCGCGGAACCTGCCGTGGCCACCACGGCGGAGGCACCGGCGTCGACGGCTTTTTGCACAAGGGCCCCAGGGGACAGGTGGTCACCGTACTCGGCCCGCAAGCGCTCGATCGTGGGAACGTACAGCGCCACACCTTCGGGGCTGAAGGAGGGGATGGGGTTTCCCGCATCCACGCTGATCCGCAGGCCCTGCAGATCGGCAATGGAATTCCATCCCAAGTGGTCCACATGGACCCAGTCCGCACTGCGCACCAGCTCATGGAAACGGCTGCCTGCGGGAAAGCGGACGGGAGGCACGGGCCGGGTGACGATCGCCCGGCTTTCGGTCGACCTGCTGACCACGATCACGCTGGCGCCCGTCTTCACCGCGGGGTTGCGGATGACGGCCGAGGTGTCCACGCCTTCCGCTTCGAGGCCGCTGATGATCCGGTCGCCTTCCTCGTCTTCACCTACGACGCCGGCAAAGGCCGCCTTTGCTCCGGCACGGGCTGCCGCGACTGCCGCCGTGGCGGCCGGGCCACCGCCTGCAGTGGCAAAATCTGCGGCTACGGTGCGGCTGTCGGCACCGGGATACTCCTGCACCAGGGCGATGGAGTCCAAAGTGGCACACCCGACGAAGAGAAGGGTTCCGGATGACGGTTGGGGCACGATCCACCTCGTTGTAGTTGGGCTGGTTTGAAAAAATATACACACGCTATGTGTGAAAAACAACACATTCTGTATAGTGATGTTTGGGATGCAACGTCGATCCCCCACTCAACGCAGAGAAACGGAGCAGCTCATGGCATTGCCCTCTGAGGAAACAGCCCAGACCATTCGCTACGGCCTCATCGGCGCCGGCCACATGGCCCGCGAACATGTGCGAAACCTTGCTTTGATCCCAGGAAGCCGCATCACAGCGGTCTCCGATCCCACGCCCTCCTCCCTCGAGGAGACCTCTCGCGAAATTGGCTATGAGGTGAAGACGTTCTCCTCGCACCAGGACCTGCTGGCATCGGGGCTGGTGGACGCCCTCGTGATCGCGAGCCCGAACGATACACATTTGGGAATCCTGAAGGACATCTTCGCCAGCGGCACCAACCTGCCGGTCCTGGTGGAGAAGCCGGTGTGCACCAGTGCGGAGCAGGCCGACGAACTGGAAGTGCTGGCCGGTTCGTACCCCGCCCCCGTATGGGTTGCCATGGAGTACCGCTACATGCCGCCGGTGCAGGAAATCATCCAGGCCGCGCATGGTGGCGAGCTCGGAAACATCCACATGCTCTCGATCGTCGAACACCGCTTCCCGTTCCTGCACAAGGTGGACGCCTGGAACCGGTTCGCCGAGCGCACCGGCGGCACCCTGGTGGAAAAGTGCTGCCACTTCTTCGACCTGATGCGCCTGATCCTGCAGGACGAGCCCACCCGCGTCTACGCCAGTGGCGGGCACGACGTCAACCACCTGGACGAGTCCTACGACGGACGCACACCGGACATGGTGGACAACGCCTATGTGATCGTCGATTTCAAGGGCGGCCGCCGGGCCATGCTCGAACTGTCCATGTTCGCCGAGGGATCCAAGTTCCAGGAGCGCATCTCGATCGTGGGGGACGCAGCCAAGATCGAGACCCTCATCCCGGTGGCTGCGAACCACTGGATCGAAGGCGACGAAACCGAAGCAACCGTCGAGTTCAGTCCGCGCTCGCCGCTGGGTCCGGAAAAGCATGACGTTCCAGTGGACGAGGCAGTCCTTGCCGCAGGGGCGCACCACGGTTCCACCTACTACGAGCACTTGGGCTACCGAAAGGCCATACTGGGTGAGGGGCCTGTGGATGTGACAGTGGCGGATGGCCTTCAATCAGTCAGGATGGGCCTTGCAGCCGAGCAGTCCATTGTGGAAGGACGCGCCATTGAACTCCAGGCGCCGATGGTTGGCGCCCGGAGATAAGTAGGATTGTGTTGGAATTGCAACACAATGCGACACCTTAGGTCGTCCAGGGGCATGACAGGAAAGGGGAAGCCATGAGCATCGCACGGGAAGAGGCGCCGCTGACGCCGCGTCAGCGCACCATTCTGGACGAGCTCGGCCGGCGGGGGTTCCTTTCCACGGCGGACCTGGCCGGGACTTTCGACGTCTCGGACATGACAGTCCGCCGCGACACCCGGGCGCTGTCCAAGCTGGGACTGGTCAAGGTGGTCCATGGTGGGGTCAGTGCGGTTGAGGGACATGGACAAAACGCTGACTTCGCGGCACGTGCCCGTGAGGATGCCGATGCGAAGCAGCGGGTTGCCAAGGCCTGCGTGGATATGGTGGCCGAACGTGACGCCATCATCCTTGATGCAGGAACCACGACGTACCAGATCGCCCAGGAACTGCCGGCGTCCTTCATGGGCACGATCATCACCCATTCGGCGCCAGCCATTCAGCGGTGCCTGCAACTGACGTCCGCACGGACCATTTGCCTGGGCGGCGAACTCTTGCTGGACAGCCAGGCGTTCAACGGTCCCATGACAGTCAGTGCCGCCCAGGGCCTGCGCGCCAAGACCGCCTTCATTGGAGTCAGCGGGATCCACGATGAAGCGTTCTACATTGAACGTGATGTTGAACGGGCCACGAAGCTCGCCCTCATGGCATCGGCCGAGCAGGTGGTAGTGGTCGCTACGCACCAGAAAATGCTGCGGTATGCGCTGGCCAAACTGGCGGTGTTTGATGCGGTCGATGTTCTGGTGACGGACGCGCCGCCGCCGCGGGAGATTGAGGCCGCGTTGAAGGCTGCCGATGTGAAACTCATCGTGGCGGCCTGACCGCATTACGCGGTCCTGCCTGCCTGCCGGAGCGGCTCGTTCCTGACCCGCCCTGGCGATTGACCGGCGTCGGGCATCCTTACGTCCGGATTGACGACGGCGGAACCCGCCGCTGCACGGCGCGTCGTCAACCTTGGCGCAGCCTTGAAATCTAAATGTCTGAATTCAAACTCTCTTTGGTGGAATTTCACCAAAAGGAGTTAAGATCGCAACAGGCCCCTTTGGCGGCCCCATAATCATTGAGGAGAAGCACATGACGTGGCTGAACAGCGCCGCTCACGCACGTTGGCTCGAAGCAGAAACGGACCGGCTCATCAACTTCGCGGCCGGTTCAAAGGTCGCCACAGGATTCGGTTGGCTCGACAACTACGGCAAGGTGGACCCGGGCAAGCCGACCCACCTGTGGATCACTGCGCGAATGGTCCACAGTTTCGCGGTGGCAGCGTTGATGGGACGGCCCGGTGCGGCATCCATGGTGGACCACGGCATAGCCGCGCTTAACGGAGTTTTCCGTGACACTGAGCATGGCGGCTGGTACGCCGAGGTGGACCAGAACGGGCCCGTGAACGACGCAAAGTCCGGGTACCAGCATTCGTTCGTACTTCTTGCAGCGGCCAGCGCCGTCGCGGCCCGCCGGCCGGGCGCGCAGGAGTTGCTCGAGGAAGCCTTGCACATAGCCGACTCCAAATTCTGGGACCACGAAGCCAACATGTGCTTTGACTCCTGGAACCGCGACTTCACGGAAACCGAGGCCTACCGTGGCGGCAACGCCAGCATGCACTCCGTGGAGGCTTACCTCATTGTTGCTGACGTGACCGGCGACAACCGCTGGATCGAACGCGCACTCCACATCGCCGAAGTGCTTATTCATCACTTCGCGCGCAACAACAACTACCGCGTTTTTGAGCACTTCGACTCGGAATGGAATCCGATTCCGGAGTACAACACGGACGACCGCGCAAGCCAGTTCCGTGCTTACGGCGGAACGCCCGGACACTGGGTGGAATGGGCGCGCTTGCTCTTGCACCTCCGGGCCGGCCTCGAGGCCCGGGGCTTGGAGGCGCCGTCCTGGCTGACGGAGGACGCCCGGGGCCTGTTCGACGCCGCCATCCGCGATGCCTGGCAGCCGGATGGCCATCCCGGCTTCGTGTACTCCGTGGACTGGGAGGGGAAGCCCGTTGTCACGTCCCGCATCCGGTGGGTGCCGGTGGAAGCGATCGGCGGTGCAGCGGCGCTGTACATGGCCACTGGAGACCAGAGCTACGCAGACTGGTACGAACGGATCTGGGACCACGCACGCGACTGGTTCATCGACTACGAGCATGGCTCCTGGAAGCAGGAACTGGACGAGCAAGGCAACGTGGCTTCGACTGTGTGGTCGGGCAAGGCAGACGTCTACCACTTGTGGCACTGCCTCGTTGTTCCACGGCTCCCGCTGGCGCCCGGTCTGGCTCCGGCACTTGCGGCCGGGTTGCTCGACTCGCGCCTCCACTGAACTGCTGCGTCAACCCCGAGCACTTGACATCAATGCGGGGAAGGCGGACCGGGGGCGCATTTGACTTGCCCCTGCTACGGGACGGCCTGCGCGGCAGAGCCAGGGTGCCAGAATTTTTCTGGCGCCCTGGCCGTCGTTCGCTGTTGTCGAAGCCGCCGGCCAGTAGACAGCATCCCGTGGGTGACCCGCGCTCCCTTATATTCTGACTGTGGGCCCGTGTTGGAATCCCGGGGCTCCCATCGAAGCGAACGGAGGGCCTTGGTGTTGTTTGACGCGTTGGAGCGGCAGATCGTCGCCGCCCTGCAACTCGATCCGCGCTGCCCGTGGCGCAAGATGGCCGCGGTGCTGGGCGAAGCTGAGCGAACAGTTGCACGCCGAGGATCCCAGTTGCTGGATTCCGGTGCGGTGGCTGTTGTCGGGATTCGACCCAGGCCCGCTGTAGTGCTTGTGCAGATGCGATGCATGCCTGGAACGGTCCGTGCCGCCGCGCAGGCCTTGTCGCAGCGCAATGACACGACCTTCGTCTATACCACCACGGGAACCGGCGACTGCGTGGCCGAGATCCTCACCGAACCGTCCCGTATGGGCACCGTCCTGTCCGATGAGTTGCCGTCCACTATCGGTTTACGTGATTCCACCAGCTATCCCGTCCTTCGGTACTTCCGCACCATCCGAGGTTGGCGGCCTGAGATCCTCACCGCTGACCGGGTAGAGGCATTCCGTTCAGCGCTGACCCCCGATTCGGGCGTCCTGGTTCCGCAGCAGGAGCTCAACCGTCAGGACAACGAGCTCGTCGATGCGCTGTGTGCCGATGGCCGAATGAGTTTTGAAGCGCTGGGGCGCCGGGTTGGTGTTTCCGAGGCTACGGCGCGCCGGCGCAGCGAATGGCTGCTGACCAACAACCAGGTCCACCTGCGGGCGATCGTTGAGCCAGCCGCTTTCGGTCTCGGTGTCGAGGCCCTGCTGTGGATCCGGGCGTCGCCGCACCAGGTCGAGCCGGTGGGCAAGAGCCTCGCGGAGCTCCCCACCGTCCGCTATGCTGCGGCAATTGCCGGCGACTACCAGATCATGGCCGACGTCACTGTGGAGGACATGTCGTCCCTCTATCGCTTCATCACCAATTCGGAATGGGCCCGGAATGCCGCTGGCGTGGACGTTTCCATCCTGCTCGATGCCCGCAAGCGCGGTGGTCGGCTCATGCGCTCACCGTCGTAAGCCGTGCCGGTTCTGCTGTGACAACAGGGGCGACGGCGGCGTACCCCGTCTGCTGCTCGAAGACGCGCCCATAGCGGAGAAGCTGCATATCGGTGTAGTGGTTGCTGGCCAGCTGCAGTCCAATCGGCAGTCCTGCCTTGCTGAAGCCGGCGGGTACGCTGAGCACGGGCAGCCCGGTGGCGGACAGCAGGCAGGCCGAGCGCATCCAGTCCAGGTAGGTTTCGGAGGCAACGCCCGCGATGTCGTCGGGATAACGCAGCGTTGCGTCGAAGGGCAGGACCTGGGCGCAGGGGCTTGCGAAGAGATCGAAGCGGCCGAAGAACTCCTGCACGCTACGTTCCAGGCGGGTCCTGGCAGCCGTGGTTTCGATGAGGTCCCGGGCAGTCAGCGCGAACCCCTTATTGACGTTCCAATGCACTTCCGGCTTGATGACGTCACCGGAACGCTCCAGGATCGGGCCCAGTCCTGCGGCGAAGTCCATGGCCCGGGTGTTGCCGAAAACGAGGTCAGCCTCGCTGAAGTCCGGCGTTGCTTCCTCCACGATCGCACCCAGGTTCTCAAAAACAGTAAGTTGCCGTTCCAGGTGGTCCAGGATTTCGGGTTCCACCGGCACACCGATGCCAAAGTCGCGCGACCAACCGATCCGCACACCCCGCATGTCCGTTTCCAACGAATCGCGGAAAACCTGCGGATGCAGGGCCGCCGGATAGGGTACCCGCGGGTCGCTGCCCGCAGTAACGGACATGAACAAGGCGATGTCCTCGACGCTGCGGGCCATAGGCCCTGTCCTTCCCAACCACGCATAGGCGTTGACGTCGGACGGCATGGGGATCACCGCCGTCGACGGCCGGAAGCCCACCACGTTGCAGAACGAAGCCGGGATCCGGAGCGAGCCGCCCATGTCGCTGCCGTCGCCGATGCTTTGGACGCGGGAGGCGACGACGGCGGCCACCCCGCCGCTGCTGCCGCCGGCGCTCAGCGCGGGGGCGTACGGATTGGTGGTGGTCCCGAAGAGCTCGTTGAACGTGTGCGAGCCGGCGCCGAATTCGGGGACGTTGGACTTGCCGGTGCTGACCACTCCGGCCGACTTGAGCCGCGCAATGATGAGGTCGTCGGCGTCGGGCACGAAGTCACGCAACGCCAGGGAGCCCTGGGTGGTGCGCATGCCCGCTGTGTTGTTCGTGTCCTTATGGGTCATGGGCAGGCCATGCAGGGGAGGCAGTTCGGCCCCGGACGCCGTGCGCTGGTCGGCATTGAGCGCCAGAGCTCGTGCGCCGTCAGCATCCAACGTCACCACCGCGTTGATCACTGGATTCACGTCCGAAATCCGCTGGAGATGGTCATCCAGGGCTTCGCGCGCCGAGATTTCCTTGCTGCGGATCGCGGCGGTGAGTTCGACGGCGGACAGCTCGCCAATGGTGCTGGACATGGTGCTCCTTTGCTGGATATTTACTTGCTGAAAGTGTGCCGGGTCACATCGGACCCCCGGAAGGGTGCGCCGCCCAAGCGGTGCCGTTTGACTGTTTCGGCCAGATGTTTGGCGGATTCCGTCAGCTATTGTGTGTGATCCGGCTCATAGCGGAAGGTGTTGCTAACCCACTGGCCGATCCGGTCGATGGGCTGGTTTCGCCCCCAATGCAACGCGACCGCACAACGTGGTTCGGAAGTGCAGATGCAGCGGGGCTTTCACCCGGAGGTTTCCCCATGCACCAACCCCTGGCATTTCAACCGCTCACAAGCCAACCCCTCGCATCCGGCAGTTCAACTGACATCCTCGCCATCGCGAACAACCCCGTCCTGTGGATCTGCGTGGCAGGCGTGTTCGGCGTCATCATCATCCAGTCCGTCATCTTCATGAAGGCAGCCCGCCGCGCCGCACCGTCTGTGGAGATGAGCAGCCAGGACATCCGGACGTCGTTCCGATCCGGGGCGGTTTCGGCAATCGGTCCTTCTCTTGCTGTCTCCCTCGTAGCCATCGCCCTCCTTGGCCTGTTCGGCGCCCCGGCGGTCCTCTCCAGGATCGGCCTCATCGGCTCGGCAGCTTATGACGTCTCGGCCGCGGGC
Source organism: Paenarthrobacter sp. AB444 (assembly GCF_028736865.1). Lineage (NCBI taxonomy): Bacteria > Bacillati > Actinomycetota > Actinomycetes > Micrococcales > Micrococcaceae > Paenarthrobacter > Paenarthrobacter sp. AB444. The sequence goes on from NZ_JAQZBY010000017.1 coordinate 62,605, forward strand.
ATCGCAGCCGGCTCCATGGGGGCCAAACTCGGCGACGCAAGCTACACCCAAAGCGTCTTCGCGGTGGCCTTCTTCGCCATGAGCATCGGCGGAGCCATGTGGATGCTGGCCACCCTGATTCTCACTCCAATCCTCCGCAAGGGTGACGCCAAGATCCGTTCGGTGAATCCGGCCGCCATGGCGATTGTCCCGGCAGCCGCATTGATCGGTGCGTTCTCCTGCCTTGGCCTGACCGAACTTCCCAAGTCCGGCATCCACGTCCTTTCCTTCGTGGTCTCTGCCGCCGTCATGGGGCTTTGCCTGCTGCTGGCCAAGCGGCTCGGCAAGAGCTGGTTGCGCGAATGGGGCCTGGGCTTCTCGATCGTCATCGGCCTCGGTGCCGCTTTCCTGGCCGCCGCCCCCGGACTGGCCGCCTGAGAGACCGTCAGGGACACGAAAGGAACAAACATCATGACCTCCACCCTCACCACCTCAGCCACCACGAATGCCATGGCGGACTTCAGCCGGACCACGTCCCGCTGGGGGCAGATCACCATGATCGCCGGACTCCTCATCTCAGTGGCCGGTCCCTTGTACCTGGTCTTCGCCGGTGGCTTGGACATCGCGCCAGCCCAGCTCTGGATCGCCTTTGCCGCAGTCGCTGCAACATTCGGCATCATCTGGATCGTGGAGCCGCTGACCTACTTCCCGATCCTCGGCCCCGCAGCCATGTACCAGGCCTTCATGATCGGCAATATTTCCAACAAGCTCCTGCCCGCGGCGTTGATTGCCCAAACCAACATCGGCGCAAAGCCGGGAAGCAAGCGGGCCGAGCTGGCCGCCGTCGTTGCCATCTGCGGAGCCGCAGTGGTGCACCTGGTTTCGCTCGCCATCTTCGTCGGCCTCCTGGGCAGCTGGCTGATCAGCGTCATTCCGCCGTCGGTGCTGACCGTTACCCGGCTGTATGTCCTGCCCACCGTCCTCGGCGCGGTGTTGGTCCAGGCCATCGTCTCCATGAAGCAGCCCCGCACCACCGTATTCGCGCTGGTGGTGTCCGCCGTCGTCGTCTTCGTGGTACTGCCCCTGGTGCCGTCGCTGGCCATGGTGTCCACCGCGATCGCCGTGCTGGGGACCATCCTGCTGGCGTGGTTCTTCCGCGGAAAGCAGGTTGCGGCCGCGAAGCCCATCCACATCGAGTAGCCGCCACCGCCGCCCACACCGTCAGCACGCAGCAGAAAGAAGAAGACCATGACCCAAACAGCCACTGTCCTCCAGCTCAATACCGAACAGACCACGGCGCTCCACGAGCTGTACCGCAGGCTCCACGCACACCCCGAACTTTCCATGCAGGAGCACGCCACGGCTGGCCTTATCGAGGAACAGCTCGACCGGCTCGGGGTAGACCACTTCCGCTGCGGCGGGACAGGGGTGGTCGGCATCCTGCGCAACGGTGAGGGGCCAGTGGTCGCGTTCCGCGCAGACACGGATGGGCTGCCCATCGAAGAGGCCACCGGCCTGGACTATGCCAGCACGGACACGGGAATGCTGGACGGTTCCGAGGTTCCGGTGATGCATGGCTGCGGCCACGATACCCACGTGGCCAGCCTGCTGGGGGCCACGGAGATCCTTGCCGGAAACCGGGACACGTGGAGCGGAACCTTGGTGTTGATTTTCCAGCCCGGTGAAGAAACGGCCGCCGGGGCGCTCGCCATGCTGGAGGACGGGCTCTGGGACAGGGCTCCTCGCCCGGAGGTGGTGTTCGGGCAGCACGTCATGCCGCGGCCTGTCGGCACAGTATCGATTTCCAGCGGTCCGGTGGCAGCCATGGCCGACTCCCTCCGCGTGACGGTCCACGGACAGCAGTCGCACGGCTCCCAGCCCCAGGATTCCATCGATCCCATCGTCATGGCAGCCCACATGGTCACCCGGCTGCAGACGGTCGTGTCCCGCGAGCTGGATCCCCGGAAGTCCGCCGTCGTCACGATCGGAACCTTCCACGCCGGACTGAAGGAAAACATCATCCCCGCTTCCGCGGAGTTCACCCTCAATATCCGCACCTTCGACGAAGAGGTCCGCGGCCAGGTCCTGGCCGCGGTCCGACGGATCATCGAGGCCGAAGCAGCTGCCTCCGGAGCACCGAGCCCGAAGATCGAGGAGCTGTACCGCTTCCCGCAGTGCTACAACGACCCCGACGCCGTACCTTCCGTTCTGGAGGCACTGCGCGGTGCGTTGGGGGCTGAGTCTGTCGAGGTTACCCCGCCGATGATGGGCAGCGAAGACTTCGGACACCTGGGTACGGCCATCGGCGTCCCGTCCGTGTTCTGGATGTTCGGCGGCACGCCTGCTGCTGTGTTCGACGGTCCGGGACCAGTCCCGGTCAACCATTCGCCCTTCTTCGCCCCCGAGCTGGAAGGTTCCCTGGCCGGGGGAGTCTCTGCCGCCGTCGCTGTCCTCCTGTCCCGCCTGGGCAACTGAGCTGCAAGGAGCCTCCCATGACTTCAGCATTGACCGAACCGGCACCCGCGCTTCAGGACACCGGAGGCCCGCTTTCCGGCAGGCTCGTGGTGGACCTCAGCCGCGCGCTCGCAGGCCCCCACGCTGCCATGATGATGGGTGATCTCGGCGCGAGGGTCATCAAGATCGAAAATCCTGGTACGGGGGATGACACCCGCGGGTGGGGTCCGCCTTTCGTCGGCCCCGAGGACGATCCTCAGGCCACCTACTTCCTCTCCTGCAACCGCAACAAAGAGTCCCTGGCCCTGGACCTCAAGAGCGACGACGGCCGGACAGTCCTGCGCCAACTCCTCGAACGTGCCGATGTGGTGGTGGAGAACTTCCGGCCGGGCGTTCTTGAACGGCTTGGCTTCAGTACCGACGCCATGCATGCCATCAACCCGCGTCTGGTGATCCTGTCCATCACCGGTTTCGGCCATGACGGCCCGGAGTCCCATCGCAGCGGCTACGACCAGATTCTCCAGGGCGAAGCCGGGCTCATGTCGCTCACCGGCTCCGGCCCGGACGACCCGCAGCGCGTCGGGGTTCCCATCGCCGACCTCCTGTCTGGAATGTACGGGGCTTACGGGGTGGTCGCAGCCCTATTGGAACGTGAGCGGACCGGCCAAGGGCAAGTAGTCCGGACGTCCCTCCTGGCTTCGCTCGTGGGGGTCCATGCTTTCCAGGGAACCAAGGTGACGGTCGCGGGGGAGTCGCCCGAAGCCCAGGGCAACCACCACCCGTCCATCGCGCCGTACGGGCTCTTCCGTTGCCGGGGCGGGAGCGTCCAGATCAGCGTCGGCAGCGAGAAGCTGTGGGCGGCCTTCGCCTCCGCCTTTGGCCTCGACCCCGCAGCCGACGGCCTTGCCACCAACGCTGACCGGGTGCGGAACCGCGCATACGTGATCGACGTCGTCGAAAAAGCATTTGCCGGCTACGACCCCGAACCGCTGCTGGTGAAACTTGCCGCCGCGGGAATCCCCGCCGGGAAGGTGCGCTCCTTGAAAGAGGTCTTTGAGTGGCCCCAACTGGCTTCCCAAGGCCTGCTCGTCGACGTTGACCACCCGGTCCTTGGACCTGTCACCCTGCCCGGACCGCCGCTGCGGTTCTTCGACAACGTTTCGGGGGCGGAAGCCACCCGGCGGGCCCATTCTGCACCTCCAGTGCTTAACCAGCACGACGAGGAGATCCGCAGCTGGCTCGAAACAGGGGAGGCTGCCGGATGACTACCACCGCTACCCGGCGGCGCCTCGGCGCGCGCGAACTGCTGGAGATAACGCTCGACGCCGGGACTTTCGTTTCGTGGGATGCTCCCGTTCGCGGGGCGGCCGGCTTCCCCTCCGTCCCTGAAGGGTACGCCGCCGAGCTGGCTGCCGCCGCCGACAAGTCCGGCAGCGACGAGTCGATCCTCACCGGGGAGGGCCGGATACGGAACCATAGGGTCGCCGTCGTGGTTTCCGACTTCGCATTCCTGGCCGGCTCGATCGGACGGGATGCGGCACATCGTCTGGTAGCCGCCGTCGAACGCGCCACCAAACAGGGCTTGCCACTCATCGCCATGCCCGCCTCAGGCGGAACGCGCATGCAGGAAGGTACCAGCGCGTTCCTGGCCATGGTGGAAATTGTTGCTGCGGTCCAGGCTCACCGTGCGGCGGGTCTTCCCTACCTTGTATACCTGCGGCACCCGACCACGGGTGGAGTCATGGCCTCTTGGGGTTCGCTGGGACACGTGACCGTTGCCGAACCGGGAGCCCTGCTCGGGTTCCTGGGACCCCGGGTCTATTCCGCCCTCCACGGCGATGAGTTTCCGGCCGGAGTCCAGACTGCCGAGAACCTCTTCGACCATGGGCTGGTTGATGCTGTGGTGCCTCCCGAGGGGTTGGGCGACTACTTCGGCCGGGTGCTGGACCTGTTGCTTTCCCCGGGAAATGGTCCGGCGGTGGCCCCTCCGGTCCTGGCTCCGTCCGTTGTGCCGCAAGCCTGGGATTCCGTGGTGCGCTCCCGCGACCCACGCCGGCCATCCACGGAGGAGCTGTTGCGGCGGGCGTCCGGGAACACCGTGCTGCTGCGCGGTGCCGGGGACGGAGCCAAGGAACACGGCATGCTGGTGGCCCTTGCCCGCTTTGGTCAGGTCTCCTGTGTGGTGGTGGGGCACGCTTCCGGCCAGTCCATGGGACCGGCATCCCTGCGTGACGCCCGGCGCGGGATGCGGCTGGCGCAGGAACTCGGGCTGCCGCTGGTCACCGTTATCGACACCCCGGGAGCTGCACTCTCCAAGGACGCCGAAGAAGGTGGGCTGGCAGCCGAAATTGCCCGCTCGCTCTACGACCTCCTGGCCTTGGCGACACCCACACTCTCGGTATTGCTGGGGCAAGGAACCGGCGGGGGAGCACTGGCACTCCTTCCCGCAGACCGCACCATCGCCGCCCAGCACGCCTGGCTGGCCCCGCTCCCACCGGAAGGCGCATCGGCGATCGTCCACCGGACCACATCCCAGGCTCCCATGCTCGCCGAAAGCCAAGGCATCACGGCCGCTGTGCTCGCGGACCGGGGAATAGTGGACGTGGTGGTGGAGGAACGGCCCGACGCCGCGAAGGAACCCGGTGACTTCTGCCGCCGGCTCGGTGCGGTGATCGCCGTCGAACTCCAAGGCCTGCTTTTGACGGGTGCTGCCGGACTGCAGGCCCGCCGGGCGAGGTACCGCGCCCTGGTTTCCTGACTACTCCCGTTGCGAGGCCCGCTCTGCGCGCTTTGGCGTGATCTTGGGGCGCAGAGCAGGCCCCACAAGTTGGCTTCACTGCGTTATCAGGCGCTCGTCACGTCCTGGACTTCACCTACCAGCTCTTCGATGATGTCCTCCAGGAACAACATGCCGGTGGTGACGCCCTCGGCGTTGAAGACGCGGGCAACGTGCGAACCGCTGCGGCGCATGGAAGCCAAAGCGTCCTCCAGTTCACTTCCCACGTACACCGAGGCGAGGCGGCGGATCCGCTTCTCCGGTACGGGCCGGTTGAATTTCTCCGGTGTCGTCAGGTCCATGACGTCCTTCAAGTGAAGGTACCCCGATGGCTCCCCGTTCGCGTCGGTGAGGATGTACCGGGAGTAGCCGTGCTCCGCGACCGTCCGCTGGATGTCCGCCGGTGCAGACGTGGCAGGCAGGAGCACCATCTCGGCGATCGGCACTTCGACGTCGCCCACGGTCTTGGCCGTGAACTCGAAAGCGGCGGTCAACGTTCCACTGGTGTCATTCAGCGTGCCCACGCGCGTGGACTGCTCAACGATGTTGGCCACTTCGTCCAGTGTGTAGGCGCTGGTGGCCTCGTCCTTGGGTTCCACCCGGAAGAGGCGGAGCACAGAGTTGGCGATCCCGTTCAGGGTCCAGATCACCGGCTTGAAGATCTTGGCCACGAGGACCAGCGGGGGAGCGAGGATCAGGGCTGCCCGGGTCGGGACAGAGAAGGAGATGTTCTTCGGGACCATCTCGCCCACGACCACGTGCAGGAACGTCACCAGCAGCAAAGCCACCACGAACGCGATGATGCCAATGGCTTCTGCCGGGAGTGACGTCAGGCCAAGCGGAATCTCCAGCAGGTGATGAATGGCAGGTTCGGAGACGTTAAGGATCACCAAGGAACACACGGTGATGCCCAGCTGACTCGTGGCCAGCATGAGGGTGGCGTGCTCCATGGCCCACAGTGTCGTCTTGGCGGCCTTGCTGCCAGCCTCGGCCTTGGGCTCGATCTGCGAACGACGGGCCGAGATCACAGCGAACTCGGCGCCAACGAAGAAGGCGTTGACTACCAGCAGGATGACCAGCCAGATAATGCCTGGAAGGTACTCACTCATGGCCGAGCTCCTCGGAAATCTTGTCAACGATCTGGTCGTGGGTGCTGGTTGTTTCCGCGTCGGGATCCGGCGTGAAGCGGATGCGTCCCAATTGGGCTCCTGCTACGCGTTCCACGCGAAGGACACCCCCGGAGATGGCAACTTCGTCGCCCAGCTCCGGTACCCGGTCCAACTGGTCGGACATGAAACCGGCGACGGTGTCGTACTCTTCGCCTTCCGGAACAACAATGCCCGTGCGGTCCAGCAGTTCATCGGGACGCAACGAAGCATCAAAAGTGATGGAGCGGCCAACACGGACCACGCCGGCGCGGGCACGGTCGTGTTCGTCCTCGAGTTCGCCCACGATTTCTTCCACCAGGTCTTCGAGGGTGACGATCCCCGCCGTTCCGCCGTGTTCGTCCGAAACGATTGCGACCTGCAGGCCCTGCTTGCGCAGAAGAACCAGCAAAGAGTCGACGTCCTTGGATTCCGGAACATACAGCGGTTGGGTCATCAATTCCCTGGCGGTCACTGCTTCACGTTGTTCCAAGGGCACGGCGAAGGCCTGCTTCACGTGCAGGACACCCAGCACCTCGTCCCGGTCCCGGCCGATCACCGGGAACCGCGAGAATCCGGTAGCTGATGCGAGGGCAACGATTTCGGCCGCCGTGTCATCAGCATCCACGGCAACCATCCGGACACGTGGAGTCATGACGTCACCAGCGGTGTGCTCGGAGAAGCGCAGGGTCCTGTTCAACAGTTCGGCGTGGTCCTGGTCGAGCAGGCCTTCAGTCGCGGAACGGCGTACCAGCGATGACAGTTCTTCTGCCGAACGGGCGCCGGAGAGTTCCTCCTTCGGTTCGATGCCGAAGGAACGGATGATCTTGTTGGCAGTGTTGTTGAACAGCAAGATCGCCGGTTTGAACACCGCGGTGAACAGAGCCTGGAAGGGGACTACCACCTTGGCAGTTGCCAACGGCAGGGCCAGCGCGAAGTTCTTGGGAACGAGCTCGCCGATCACCATGGAGAACACGGTTGCCACGAAGATACCCACCACGGCTCCGACTCCGGGAACCAAAGCTGCGGGCAGTCCCAAAGACTGCAAGGGTGCACTGAGCATGCTGCTGATGGCAGGCTCAAAGGTGTATCCGGTGAGCAGCGTGGTCAAAGTGATACCAAGTTGCGCGCCGGAGAGGTGCGTGGAGGTGATTTTGAGGGCCTTGATGGTTGGCCCCAGCCGCTTTTCGCCGCGGGCTTGGCGGGCCTCGAGTTCAGCGCGGTCCAAGTTGACCAGTGCGAATTCAGAAGCAACAAAGAATCCGGTGCCGACAGTGAGGACAAGGCCTATGCCGAGCATGATCCACTCATACATGCGGGCGCCCCTCTCCCGTGGAAACCGGCAATCCGGTCAATGAGCAGAGGGGCCTGGGCATATGTGAAGGAGGGTCATCCATAGTGTGGCCCAGTCTACCGGGTGACCGACCGCCGTCGGACGCTTGTGCGCCGCAGGCGGAAACCGGAACTCGCCGGAGGAGCGGATCGTTGTGGGGCCCACTGGCATGATGCATGGGTGTCTGAGCAAAAACAAGAACCCCCGGAAATCCGCAGATTTCCGGGGGTTCAACCGAGCTTCCTATCAGAATCGAACTGATGACCTTTTCATTACGAGTGAAACGCTCTACCGACTGAGCTAAGGAAGCACCGCGTCCATCGCCGGTTTCCCGGCCGATCACGCAAGACATAACTGTAATAGAGGCACCGCGCCCCGGTCAAAACGAGCGCAGGGACCGCCGTTGCGGGGATGTTCACCCGGGCGTTGGACCGGGTTCAGGCATCCGTTTCCCGGCCACCGGAAGCTGAGGAATCACTTGTGGCGTCGCGGCGCCACACCACCAGCCGAAGGAGCCGCTCAATGACCGGGGATGCACTGACCAGGGACGCCAACGCCACACCCAACCGGTTGCGGCTGGCAGTCGTGGACATGGTGGGGACCACCATCACCGACGACGGCCGCACCGAACAGGCCCTTTCCCGCGCTCTGGCTGAACACGGCATTGAGCCGGGGAGCAGCCGCTTTGAAAGCATGCTGGGCTACGCCCGAGACACCATGGGGTTCTCCAAAATGACCGTTTTCAGCCACCTCTTCGAGGACCCAGCGGTGGCCAGCAGTGCAAACAAAGTATTTGAGCGGGCGTATGACGAACTCATCGAAGACGGCGGAGTACGCGCCATCGCCGGCGCGGAGGACGCCATCCTGTGGATGCGGGAGTCCGGCATCCGGATCTGCCTGGCCACCGGGTTCGGGCGCCACACCCAGAACATGGTGCTCGAGTCCCTGGGATGGATGGGCCTGGCCGACCTCAGCCTGTGCCCGGCGGACGCCGGAAGGGGACGACCCTACCCGGACATGATCCTCACCGCCGTGCTCGCCCTTGACTTGGATGACGTGCGGGACGTCGCGGTGGTCGGCGACACCAGCTCGGACATGCTCTCGGGCGTCCGCTCCGGGGCATCACTTATCGCCGGTGTGCTGACTGGCTCGCACTCAGAGGCGACCCTGCGCGCGGCCGGTGCCACCGTCGTCGTCGATTCCATCAAGCAGCTCCCGCTCCTGGTGGAGAAGCGGGAAGCCAGGCACCTCTAGCAGGTGAGGCCGTCCTGCGGCAGCTTTCCGTCAACAAAGTAGTCGTCGACGGCGGTGCTGACGCAGGAGTTCGAGCGGCCGTAGGCGGTGTGCCCCTCGCCTTCCCAGGTAACCAGGGATGCGTTCCCAAGCTGTTTGCGCAGCGACTGGGACCATTCCAAGGGAGTGGCGGGGTCTCCGGTGGTGCCGACCACCACGATGGGGGCTTCGCCGGAGTACTTGACCGGTGCAGGTGTGCGCGTGTTGGGGTACGGCCAGTCCTTGCAGTTCACGCCACCGTAGGCAAAGAATGAGCCGAAGGTGGGGGACTCCTGGAGAAGCCGGGCCTCCTCGGCGCGCATGCCGGCAGTGTCCATGACCATCGGGTAGTCCAGGCAGTTGATCGCCTGGAAGGCGAAGGCCGAGTTGGAGCTGTACGTGCCGTTGGACTCACGGTCCGCTCCGAGGTCGGCGAGCCGCATCATCTGGGACACGTCTCCGGAGAAGGCGCTGTCCAGTGCCTGGGTCAGCGCCGGCCAGCTTTGGTCGTTGTAGAGCGGCAGGATCAGGCCATTGACGAAGTCGTTGCCGGTCACCAGCCGGCCGTCCTTGGCTGTTTGCGGATTCTGGTCCACTGCGTTGATGAGGTCCCTGATTTCCTGGACGCCGTTGTCCACGGAGCCGCTCATGGGGCACTGGTTCTGTTTCTGGCAGCTCGCCACGTAGGTGTGGATGGCCTTTTCGAAGGCGCGGGCCTGCCCCGCAGTCAGTTCCTCGTTGCTGATGGACGGGTCCACGGCTCCATCAAGAACCAGCCGGCCCACGTTGTCGGGGAAGAGCGAAGCGTAGGTCGAGCCCAGGAGCGTTCCATAGGAGAACCCGAGGTAGTTGAGCTTGGAATCATTGACCACGGCGCGCAGGATGTCCAGGTCCTTCGCGGCGCTGACGGTGTCGATGTGTCCCAGGACAGGACCGGTCTGTTGGGCGCACTGCTCAGCGAAGGACTTGTTGAAGGCAATGGCGGCTGCCAGACCCTCATCGGTATCCTTGCGGAACACTTTTGCGCGCGCGGCATCGCGTTCGGCGTCGGTCATGCACTTGACCGGCGCCGAGTCCTTCACACCGCGCGGATCGAAGCCTACGACGTCGTAGTTGGCCCGGAGCTTTTCGGTGAAGTGCGTGGTGCCGGCATCCTTGATGAAGTCCACACCCGAGCCGCCGGGGCCACCGGGGTTGACAAGGATGGAGCCCTTCTTCTTCCCAGTGCTGGGCAGCTTGATGGCCGCCAGGGAGATTTCCTCGGAACCTGGCTGGGCGTAATCCATGGGGACACGCACCTTGCCGCATTGGAGACCGTCCCCGCAGGAGCTCCATTCCACGGACTGCGAGTAGAACTTCTCCAAGCCCTTGGGCGCCGACGCCGCGATGGATGGTTCCACAGTGCTGGTGGAGGGCTTCGCCGAGGGGCCCGGCAGGAAGGGGACTGTACAGGCGCTGAGGACCACCATGGCTGCCAAGGCCACGCACATCGCCGCGAACGCGCGGGTACGGGCTCCCCGACGTGCCTTGCCACGGTACGCAGCACCACCGGCAGAAGGCTGGGCAGACCGGTCCCTTGAAGGGTTACCGGCGGGCCGGCGTCGTGCGGACGTCATGCGTTCTCCTATTGCTGGATGAGGCTGGTTGCCATGGACTCGACCGCCAACAGCGGCGCCACGTTGGTGGTGGTAATGCGGACCCGGGCTTTGTTGATGGCGTCCATCCGGGCCAAGGTGGTTTCCGGGTTTGAACGACCCGCGTATTCTTCCAGTTCGCCCCTGAGCTCAACGTTGACCAGTTCAACGGCGTTCCCCAACTGGATGATCAACACGTCTCGGTAGAAGGACAAAAGGTCGGTCAGGGTACGGTCCAGCGAGTCGGTGATGGAGCGTTTGGCACGCCGTTTCTGGTCGTCCTCGAGCTGCTTGACCTGGCTGCGCATCGACGGCGGCAACGTTCCGGACTCGGGTGCGCCCAGACTGGCGAGCAGCGCGATCTTCTCGGCGGCATCGCGTTCGTCGTTGGAGCTGTTGGCTTCCTCTGTGGCGATCTTGACCAGCTTTTCGGCCATCATCACCGCAGCGGTCACCCCCCGCAAACCCAGGGGGATGCGGACGGTTTCCAGGCGGCGCTCCCGGGCGTCGGCGTCGCGGGCCAGGCGGCGGGCGATGCCGATGTGGCTTTGGGCCGCACGGGCGGCCCGTTCTGCGAGCTGGCGGTCGACGCCGTCGCGCCTGACCAAAAGATCGGCGACGTCGGCGGCCGGCGGAAGCCGCAGGCTCACCGGGCGGCAGCGGGAACGGATGGTGACCAGGACATCGGCAGGGGAGGGCGCGCAGAGCATCCAGATGGTGCGCGGCGTTGGTTCTTCGATGGCCTTCAACAGGACGTTGGTGGTGCGCTCGGCCATGCGGTCCGCATCTTCCACCACAATGATGCGCCATCGTCCCGTGGCCGGCCGGTCGCCGGCTTTGGAAACGAGTTCGCGGGCTTCATCAATGGTGATGGTGACTTTTTCCGTCCGCACGAACGTCACGTCCGAGTGCGTCTCACCAAGAATGGTGTGGCAGGCCGCGCAGACGCCGCAGCCTCGCTGGGTGACGTCGTCCTGCTCGCAGTTAAGTGCGGCCGCAAAGGCTTTGGCCGCGTTGGAGCGTCCGGAGCCCGGGGGGCCGGTGAAGAGCCACGCATGGGTGAGGCCCGACTCGCCCTGCGCCGCCTGCTTCAGCTGCGCGACGACGGGTGCCTGCCCCTGGAGGTCGTCCCAGACGCTCACGGGCGCGGGCCGGGAACTCGGTCGCCCAACAGGGACTCCACCCGCTCCAGGATCCGGGCGGCCAGTGCCTCGATGTCATCGCCGGCAGGCAGGACCAGATAGCTCGACGGCGCGGCCCCGGCCAGGTCCAGGAAAGCGTGGCGGATGGCTGAGTGGAATTCGTCCGGCTCGGATTCAAGCCGGTCCTCGGTGGCGTCCCCCGCAGTGCGGCGTTGGCGGCCGTCGGCGGGATCGACGTCGAGCAGTACGGTCAGGTGCGGATGGAGGCCTTCGGTGGCCCATTCGTTAAGGGACAACACGCCATCTGCTCCCAAGCCGCGGCCAGCGCCCTGATAGGCGACGGAGGAATCGATATAGCGGTCCGTGATGACCACCGTTCCATTGGCCAGGGCAGGACGGATGACCTGGTGGGCGTGCGCCGCCCGGGCAGCGGCGAACATGAGGGCCTCAGTGCGGGCATCGATGGTCCCATGCCCGTGGTCCAGCACAAGGGAGCGCAATTTCTCGCCAATCGGGGTGCCGCCCGGCTCACGGGTGCGCAGTACGGAAAGTCCCCGGGATTCGAGGGCGTCCGACAACCGGGCAGCCTGTGTGGACTTGCCCGCTCCGTCCCCGCCTTCGAACGCGATGAAAAGACCTGTGCTCTGAATACTCACGCGTCTAGCCTACCGAGCTTCCCTGACAGCAAAGGGCCGTAATGCCTTTCATCCACAGCATTGCCCGCGGCTACCCTGAAACCATGAGCCTTTCCGATCAGCACGCCGCCGAATTGTCGCCTGAAACCGTTGTGGTTGCTGCCGGTCGTCCGGATCGGTCCCACGATGAACCCGTGAATCCGCCCATCGTCCTGTCCTCCACATACTTCGGTACTGGCAGCCTGGGCGACGGCGACCGTGGCTATGGCCGCTACGCGAACCCCACCTGGGACCCCTTCGAGGACGCGCTGGCAAAACTGGAAGGCGCCACGCTCCCGGGCCTGCTGTACGCATCAGGCCTGGCCGCGGTCAGTTCTGCGCTCTCACTGGTACCGGCTGGGGGCGTCGTGGTGATGCCCACCCACAGCTACGCGGGCTCCTTGGTGATGGCCACGGAACTGGCGGAGAAGGGCTTCCTTGAACTCCGTACCGTGGACATCACGGACACCGAAGCGGTCAAGGCCCTGATCAGCCCGGAGCAAGGCAGGAAGGCAGACCTGCTCTGGCTCGAAAGCCCCACCAACCCCATGCTCGGCATCGCCGACATCCGTTCCCTGACCGATGCCGCCCATGCCGCGGGCGCGATCGTGGTCACCGACAATACTTTCTCCACGCCCCTGGTGCAGCAGCCCCTGAGCCTGGGCTCCGACGTCGTGCTTCACTCGGTGACCAAATACCTGGCCGGGCATTCGGACGTCGTCCTCGGCGCCCTGGTGACATCCAACCCGGAGCTGCGGGCCACGCTCCTTCACCACCGCATCATCCACGGCGGTATCGCCGGTCCGTTTGAAGCCTGGCTGGCTCTTCGCGGGCTGCGTACCCTGGCGTTGCGGATCGAGCGCTCGCAGGCCTCGGCGGCAACGCTCGCCGAACGGCTCAGCACCCACCCCCGCGTCGAAGCCATCAGGTATCCGGGCCTGCCCGCCGACCCGGGACACGAACGCGCGATGGCCCAGATGAAGGGCTTCGGCTCCATCCTTTGCATCCAGCTCGCCGGAGACCAGCACCGCTCCGGCGCCGACGCCGCGGACGAACTGGTCCGCGCGTTGCAGCTGTGGCTCCCGGCGACGTCCTTGGGTGGGGTTGAGTCACTGATCGAACGACGCCGGCGGCACACCGCCGAGCCGCTCAGCGTCCCGGACAATTTGGTTCGCTTGAGCGTTGGAATCGAGAACGTGGAAGATCTCTGGTCCGACCTTGAGCAAGCGCTCAAGGCGTTGGACAGTTAGGCTGGAGGGCGTGGACGGAAAAATCTTGATCGCGTACGTCAGCACAGGCGTTTACCTCATCCTGGGGCTGGTGGCCCTGGCCTTGGAACTGTGGGCGTTCGCTGATTGCCTGCGGCACCGGCCCACCTTGTTCGTGGCTGCTTCCAAGCGGACCAAGACCTTCTGGCTGGCGCTGACGGGTGTGTCCTTGGCCATCGGGGCGTTGACGTTGCTGACTGGCGGCAGCAGCCTTGGCCTCTTCGGGATCGCCGCCGTCACCGCGGCCTGCGTCTACCTCGCCGATGTCCGCCCGGCAGTCCGTGAGGCGGGCAGTGGCGGTAACCGCAACGTCGGCCCCTACGGTCCCTGGTAGAGCAGACCCCGGGTAGCCGGCGTCAGTTCGGCGCCACCGCATCCCACGCCACCGTCAGTTCACCCAGGCGCCACCGCGACGGTCCATCCTGAAGCGGCCATCCGGCGTCGCGCAGTGAACGGCACATCCCTGTCCAACGCTGCCGGTTTCCGAACGACGCCAAAGGCGCCGCGTCCAGCCAGGCTTTGTCCATGGCCTGCAGGAACGCGTGGATCGGCTCTCCCGGAATGTTGCGGTGGATGAGTGCCTTGGGCAGCCGCTCGGCAACCTCGGACGGCAGGTCGAAACTGCCGAACCGGACAGAGAAGCTCAGGCTCAAGGGCCGCTCCCGGTCCAGTGCCACCCACGTGACGCGGCGGCCGATCTCGTCGCACGTGCCGTCGATGAACAGCCCATTCGGTGCCAGCCGGGACTGCACCAGGGACCAGATCGCGGGTACGTCCGACTCCTCGTACTGCCGCAGCACATTGAACGCCCGGACCAGCACCGGATTGCCTGGCACCGGAACTTCGAAGCCGCCCACGTGGAAGCTCAGCCCGGGCCGTTCCAGTGCCTTTGCGGTCCGCACGCGCTCAGGCTCGATCTCGACCCCATACACCTGCACGTCCGTCCGGACGGCCTGCAGCCGTTCAAAAAGCTCGACGGCGGTGGTCGGCGAGGCGCCATAGCCCAGGTCCACTACAAGGGGTTCGACGGCGGTGCGCAGCCGCCATGCCTGCGGTCCGGCGAGCCAGCGGTCCAGTCGCCGCATCCGGTTGGGGTTGGTGGTGCCGCGGGTAATATTGCCAATTGGTTTGCCTGCCGCGTTGCCGCCCCTGCCGCGGGGAGAGCCCACCCGTTCCGCCTTTTGCACCACGGCCCCACTTTATCGTGCAACGCGGGGTCACTTATGGCCCCTTCCGCGGCGTTGGATGGGCCATAAGTGACCCCGCGTTGCTGTTGGTCCCGGCGGGAACCCCGTAACGCCGGGCAGCGCAGGGGGCCGCTCGGCTAGGATGAAAACCATGACTTACAAGCTGATTCTGCTGCGCCATGGCCACAGCGAATGGAACGCCAAGAACCTGTTCACCGGTTGGGTGGACGTTGACCTGAACGACCAAGGCCGCAAAGAAGCAGTGCGCGGCGGGGAGCTCCTGGTGGAGAACAACATCCTCCCGGACATCCTCTACACCTCCCTCCTGAAGCGCGCCATCAACACGGCCAACATGGCCCTGGACAAGGCTGACCGCGGCTGGATCCCGGTTAAGCGCGACTGGCGCCTCAACGAACGCCACTACGGTGCCTTGCAGGGCAAGGACAAAGCCCAGACCCTTGCCGAGTTCGGCGAAGAGCAGTTCATGGAATGGCGCCGCAGCTACGACACCCCGCCGCCGCCCCTGTCCGATGACAGCGAGTTCTCCCAGGCACATGACGTCCGTTACAAGGACCTCGGCGACGCCCTGCCGCGCACCGAGTGCCTCAAGGACGTGCTGGTCCGTCTCCTTCCGTACTGGGAATCGGACATCAAGGAAGACCTCAAGGCGGGCAAGACCGTTTTGGTCACGGCCCACGGCAACTCCCTGCGCGCGCTGGTCAAGCACCTGGACGGCATCAGCGACGACGCCATCGCCGGCCTGAACATCCCCACGGGCATCCCGCTGGTGTACGAACTCGATGAAGACTTCCAGCCCGTCACCCCCGGCGGAACCTACCTGGATCCCGACGCCGCGGCCGAGGCCATCCTCGCGGTAGCGAACCAGGGCAAGAAATAGGCAAACGACGGCGGCCGGTCACCTTTCGCAGGGAAGGTGACCGGCCGCCGTCGTGTGTTCTGCAGTTTGAGCGCTAGAAGCCCTCGGGCTGCCCTTCGCCGGTCACCAGGTAGGTGACCTTGCGGGCGACGGAGACGCCGTGGTCGGCGAAGCGCTCGAAGTAGCGGCTGGCCAGTGCGACATCCACGGTGGTGGCTGCTGACTCGCTCCAGTCCGGGGAGGCAATTGCCTTGAAGACGCTCAGGTGAAGGTCGTCCACGGCGATGTTGATCTTGAGGATGTCGCGGGCCACTTCGAGGTCGCGGGTTTCGAGAAGTTCAATGACCTTCGCGACGATCTCGATGTCATGCTGGGCCATGGCCTTGAAGGTCTGGGTCAGCGAAGCCGGAATCACTGTGGCGGGGTAGCGGAGGCGTGCCAGCTGGGCCACGTGCCGGGCGAGGTCACCCATGCGTTCGAGCGAAGCACTCATGCGGAGCGAGCCGACAATCATGCGAAGGTCGCTGGCTACGGGACCCTGGAGAGCCAGGATGTCGATGGCGCGCTCGTCCAGGCTGTTCTGGAGGAAGTCGATCCGGGCATCTGCCGCGATGACATCCTGTGCAAGATCCACGTCGGCGCCTTCGAAGGACGTTGTCGCCTTCGTTATTGCTTCGTGAACGAGCTTGGAGATCTCGATGAGGTCGTCACCTACCTGGGTGAGCTCCTCCTGAAAAACCTTGCGCACTAAGGCGTCCTTTCCTTGGAAATCCTGTCCCGGGGCGGGGAGGGACTTCAAAACCATTGGCAGTCCAACCAGTAACTGTGTCAGGGCCCCATGAACTGTTTGGCACCTTTAGATGAACGTTAGTTGAACCGTGGACGTTTGGCGCCTGATCAATGCTTGGGCCTGATTCCACAGCATAAGCTGGAGACGTGGATCCGTTGCTTATAGGTGTCATTGCAGGCCTGGTTGGCCTGTCGCTGGGCGTCTTTGGCATGCTCGCTTTCAGGATCAGCGAACGTCAGCGCAGCATCGTGGATCTGGATGTCACCGAGCCACTGCTCCCTGAAGGTGCAGCGGAAGTCCTTGCCGTCGTCGGCCGTGCGTTCGTCGTGGTGGACGCTATCGATGGCGTCGTCCGCGCCAGCCCTGCCGCGTACGCCTATGGCCTGGTCCGGGGACATACGGTGGTCCACAAACAGCTCCTGGACATGACCGCAAAGGTCCGCCGTGACGGCGTGATCCTTGAGGAGCAGTACGAACTCCCGCGCGGGCCACTGGGCAAAGGCACCATTGTGGTCCAGGTCCGGGCGGCCATGCTCGGCTGGGAATATATCGTTCTGTTGGCCGATGACCGCACCGAGATCACCCGCACCGAGGAGATCCGGAACGACTTCGTGGCCAACGTGTCCCACGAACTCAAGACCCCCGTCGGCGCGATCTCCCTCCTCGCCGAGGCACTGGAGGCATCGCCCGATGACGAAGAGGCCGTGCGCCGCTTCGCCAAGCGGATGCACAAGGAATCCGGCCGGCTGGCCGCGTTGGTCCAGGACATTATTGAACTCTCCCGCCTTCAGGGCGCCAACGTCGCGCAGCAAGGCAACAAGGTGGACATCAACACGGTGATCACCGAGGCCGTGGACCGTTCGCAGCTCCCGGCCGAGAGCAAGAACATCCAGATCGTGGTGGGCGGCCACTCCGATTCCCTGGTGTTCGGCGACCGCGACCTCCTGGTCACTGCCTTGCGGAACCTGATCGACAACGCCATCCGCTATTCGCCGGAGAACACCCGCGTGGGCGTCGGTGTCCGGACGCGCGAAGGCGTCGTAGCCATCTCGGTCACCGACCAAGGCGAAGGCTTGACGCCCGAGGACCAGGAGAGGGTGTTCGAACGCTTCTACCGCGTTGACGCTGCACGCTCCAGGCACACAGGCGGCACCGGCCTTGGACTCAGCATCGTCAAGCACGTGGTCTCCAACCATGGCGGCGAAGTGACCGTTTGGTCCCAGCCCGGCCAGGGCTCCACCTTCACCATCCGCTTGCCGGAGATGGAAGAGCAAGACGACGACGCCGGCCTTCCGCCTTCCGTAGCCACCGCGGCAGTCGCCGTTGGATCCGCAGGTGGCCCGGCCGCCGTCGAACGTGAAGCCGCTACCCAGCAACCCCAGCACGTGAATCAGCAAGGGGGCGCCAGCGGCGCCCGAGAACAAGGAGCCAGCGCTTGAGCCGGATTTTGATAGTTGAGGACGAAGAGTCCTTCAGCGACCCCCTGTCCTATCTATTGGGCAAAGAGGGATTCGACGTCGAGGTGGTGGACAACGGCAGCGACGCCTTGGTGGAGTTCGACCGGAACGGCGCAGACCTCGTCCTCCTGGACCTGCAGTTGCCGGGAACGCCCGGTACGGAGGTGTGCCGCCAGTTGCGCCAGCGTTCCAGTGTCCCGGTGATCATGCTGACCGCCAAGGATTCGGAGATCGACAAGGTGGTTGGGCTGGAGCTGGGGGCGGACGATTACGTCACCAAGCCCTACTCGTCCCGTGAGTTGGTGGCCCGCGTCCGGGCTGTCCTGCGCCGGCAGGGCGAGCCCGAGGAGCTCATCACCTCCACGGTTCAGGCGGGCCCGGTGCGCATGGACATCGAGCGCCACGTGGTGAGCGTCAACGGCGAGCAAGTTTCCTTGCCTTTGAAGGAATTTGAGCTGCTGGAGATGTTGCTGCGCAACTCGGGCCGTGTCCTGACGCGTGGGCAGCTCATCGACCGTGTGTGGGGTTCGGATTACGTGGGCGACACCAAGACCCTGGATGTACACGTGAAGCGGCTGCGCAGCAAGATCGAGCCGGATCCGTCCGCGCCGCGTTACCTGGTGACGGTGCGCGGCCTGGGCTACAAGTTCGAGCCCTAACCCCCGGAACCGGGCAACCCCCACAACCACAGGGCAAAAAGGAAGGGCCCCGCCGCGGCGGGACCCTTCCTTTTGTCTGTTCGCTGGCTCCGGGCCTTAGTGGCCGGCTGCGGAACTCGTGGAGGTCTCAGACGGGGTTGCCGAGCTGGTGGCGGTACCCGTTGCGCCAGGAGTTGCCGAGCCGCTGGGGGTTGCCGACGGGCTGGGCAGGTACTTGGCGTACTCCGGGAGAGTGCCGTTGACTACCGGGACGTTGATCGTTGCGGAGTCGGATCCGCTGCGGATGGTCACGGGGGTCAGGCCACCGGGGATCACGCCCGCGGTGCTGAGGATCGCGGCGTCAGCAGTGTCGTTGAGGTAGGTTTCCGACATTGCCTTGACCGGAATTTCGGTCTGGGCGCCGTTTGCTCCGCTGAGCGTCAGCGTGGCGTCGGAGTTGGACTGGTTGAACACGGCACCGATGACGCGGCCGGGTTCCTTTTCACCGGAAGCGACGATGAGGATGTTCCGCAGCTGCAGCTTTCCGAGGTCGGCCCTGACCCCGTCCGAAGCCGAGTACTGGTGCGAAGTCTGCTGGGCGTTCACGAAGCCGCAGCCGGTTACGGACAGAAGACCGACGCCGATTGCAGCGGCCGCAATTGCCAGCTTGCCGCGCTGGACAGTGTTCATCGCAGAAATGCGCACGACACCTACTCCTAGAGTCATTGGAAACTTTTTCAGCCATAGCCTATCGGCAAACGGCCCAAAACAAGGATTCGTGAGGGCTTTGTGGCGGAGTAGACGGAGAAGCGCCGCTCGTCGGGGTACCTGCCTGATGCATCTTTCAGTCAATACGTCAAGAGGTTGGATGAACCCGTTTGGGGCCTCTTTCCCAGTATTGGCGCGGGAGAGGAGGCTGTTCGATGCCAGTCGTATGCCTTAATCGTGATAGACTAGTCTGCGGGAAAGGGGAAAGTCCACATGGTTTTTGAGGTCGGCGAGACAGTAGTTTACCCTCACCACGGTGCAGCAAAAATTGAGGAAATCAAGATGCGCACCATCAAGGGCGAAGAGAAGATGTATCTCAAGCTCAAGGTGGCTCAGGGTGATCTGACCATTGAAGTTCCAGCAGAGAATGTTGACCTTGTTGGGGTCCGGGACGTAGTGGGCAAGGACGGTTTGGAGCACGTTTTCGATGTTCTCCGCGCCGAGTTCACTGAAGAGCCCACCAACTGGTCACGTCGTTACAAGGCAAACCTGGAGAAGCTTGCTTCAGGCGATGTCATCAAGGTGGCAGAGGTCGTCCGCGATCTTTGGCGTCGTGATCACGATCGCGGCCTTTCCGCAGGTGAGAAGCGCATGCTGGCCAAGGCTCGGCAGATTCTGATTTCAGAACTGGCCCTGGCTGAGAAGACAGACGAAGAGAAGGCTGCAAGCGTTCTTGACGAGGTCTTGGCTTCCTAAGAATTGATACCCGGTGGTGCGAAAGCGCCGCCGGGTTTCTTTTTGCCCTCAGAGGCTGCTGCACGGCGGAAATACCCGGAATGTGGGTAATTTACCCATATCGTGCATACCCTTGTGCCCATGACTCATCCTTCCAAGCGCGCCGTTACGGCCGTGATTGTGGTTGCCGCCGGTTCCGGTGAGCGCCTCGGCTACGGCATGCCCAAAGCCCAGGTTCCGTTGGGCGGCGAAACCATCCTGATGCACGCCCTGCGCGGAGTTGTCGCCTCGGACGTCGCCCGCCAGATCTGCGTTGCTGTGCCCAAGGGTGACACCGTGCTGCGCGCTTCGATCGCGGACTTCACTGTGGACTTGGTGGACGGTGGTCCTGAAGTGACAGTCGTCGACGGCGGATCCTCCCGCGCGGATTCCGTCCGCGCCGCTTTGGCTGCTTTGGAAGACGGTACCGAGTTCGTCCTCGTCCATGACGCTGCCCGGGCCTTGGCCCCTGAACGGGTCTTCCAGCGCGTTGCCGATGCCTTGTCGTCCGGTGCCAAGGCCGTGATCCCCGCGATGCCGGTGGTTGACACCATCAAGACCGTCGCCGAAACAGATCCTTCGGATGCTTCGATTGCACCGGAAGTTGTCACGGGCACAGCTCCCCGGGAACAGCTCCGGGCCGTCCAAACGCCGCAAGGTTTCGAGCTCGCCACCCTGCAACGGGCGCACCAGGCCGCCGAGCTCTTCGATGACAAGCAGGCTGCCGCAGTAACCGACGACGCCATGCTGGTGGAACTCCTCGGTGTCCCGGTCCATGCTGTCCGGGGGGCGAGCCAGTCCCTGAAGATCACCACGCCATTGGACCTCATCATCGCCGAGGGGCTCCTTGAAGGTCCGCTGGGAATGCGTTGGGTGGAGGGCTGATGGCGCTGGAGAACATGATCTTGCCGCGGACCGGCGTCGGGATCGACGTCCACGCTTTCGCTCCCGAAGACGACCCCCAGCCGCTGTGGTTGGGCGGCCTGCTGTGGGAAGGCGAACAGGGACTGTCAGGGCATTCCGACGGCGACTGCGTCGCGCACGCTGCCGCTGATGCCCTCTTCTCGGCGTGCAGTATCGGTGATCTTGGCACACACTTCGGCACGGACCGGCCCGAGTACGCGGGCGCTTCCGGCGTGACGCTCCTGTCGGAAGCGGCCCGGATCGTTCGAGCGGCAGGTTTCGAGATCGGAAACGTGGCGGTCCAGTTCGTGGCCAACCGTCCCAAGTTCGGGCCACGGCGGGAAGAGTCGCAGAAAGTCCTCAGCGAAGCGGCCGGGGCCCCGGTTAGTGTCACGGCAACCACCAGCGACGGACTGGGGTTCACAGGCCGCGGTGAAGGTATTTCGGCCGTCGCCACTGCCCTGGTCTATGCGGTTGGTGCTTCCTCCCACCCGGGTCCGGCGAAAGGTGCGCCCCATGCGTAAGCCACGTGCCGGCGTCGTGCGTTCGGCAGTGGTGCTGCCGGCCGCATTGGCCGCCGCCCTCCTGCTGGGAGGGTGCGCAGGGACGCCCAAAATGGATGTGAAGGCCAGCTGCGAATTCCTGAACAACGACGCCTTCAAGCCGGACGGCAACCAACAGCAGCAGTCGAAGCAGCTTGCTGAGCACTATCACGAGATCGCGGACAAGGTAGCGCCGGAAATCGGCGATCCCATCAAGGAGATGGCCGCGATCATGGACAAGGCCGCTGCGTCGTCACTGGGTGCGGCCACGCAGGAGCAGCAGGAAAAGCTCAAGGTTCAGTTCAACAAGATCGGCGAATACTGCAAGTAGGCAGGTCACGCCGCGTCATCGGCTAATCTGGAGCGGTGACCCTGCGCTTTTATGACACCGCCTCCGCCGAAGTCCGCGACTTCGTTCCCCTCGAAGACGGCAAGGCCAGCGTGTACTACTGCGGGGCGACTGTCCAGGGAATGCCCCACGTGGGCCACGTCCGGTCAGCGATCGCCTTCGACCAGCTGACCCGCTGGCTCGAATTCCGCGGGCTGCGCGTGACTGTCGTACGCAACGTCACGGACATCGACGACAAAATCCTGGCCAAGTCCGCGCAGTCGTTCGGGCCCGAGTGGGACACCGAACCGATGGCCCGCCAGGCGGAGGAGTGGTGGGCCCTGGCCTACCGCTACGAGCAGGAATTCGAGAAGGCGTACGAGTCCCTTGGCGTGCAGCGTCCCACGTATGAACCCCGCGCGACCGGGCACATACCCGAAATGCATGCGTTGATCCAACGCCTCATGGACCGCGGTCACGCCTACGCCGCTCCTGACGGTTCCGGCGATGTCTACTTCGACGTACGCTCGTGGAGCAAGTACGGCTCGCTGACGCGGCAGAACATCGATGACATGCAAGGCGCAACGGACGTCGAAGCCCAATTCATCAGCAGGAAGCGCGACCCCCGCGACTTCGCGCTGTGGAAGGGTTTCAAAGACGGCGAGCCCGTCACCGCCAAATGGGACTCTCCCTGGGGTGCGGGCCGACCCGGTTGGCACCTCGAGTGCTCAGCCATGGTCACCAAATACCTGGGAAAGCGCTTCGACATCCACGGTGGGGGACTGGACCTGCGCTTCCCGCACCACGAGAACGAGATGGCCCAGTCGCAGGCCGCCGGCGATGAGTTTGCCAATTTCTGGATGCACAACGGCATGGTCACGTACGAGGGCGAAAAGATGTCCAAGTCCATCGGCAACACCGTGAGCCCGGCGGAGATGCTGGAACTCGCCTCGCCCCGCGTGGTCCGCTACTACCTTGGCCAGGCCCACTACCGTTCCGTGCTGGATTACCGGCCCACCTCGCTGCAGGAGGCGGCGGCCGCCGTCGAACGTATTGACGGATTCATCTCGAAAGCGTCCGCCAAAGTACCCGGCCGCACGGACGTGGCACCGCAAGCCAACATGCCCGCAGCCTTCAGCGCCGCCATGGATGACGACCTCAACGTTCCCCAGGCGCTCGGTGTGCTGCACGAAACCGTCCGGGCAGGAAACACTGCGCTGGCCGCGGGTGACCTGGAAGCCGCCAAGGCAGCCCTGTACAGCGTGCTTTCCATGACCGAGGTGCTCGGTTTGGACGCTGTGAAGCAGCCCGAAGCCGAGCAAGGCCGTGAGCACGCTGCGCTGAAAGTCCTCGTCGAAGCGCAGCTGGAAGCCCGCGCCGCAGCCAGGGCCGGCAAGGACTGGGCTGCCTCCGATGCCATCCGCGACACGCTCGCCGCTGCCGGCGTCGTCGTCGAAGATGGTGCGGACGGCGCCACCTGGAGCCTCAAGCGCGACTGACAAAGCGGCACTGCGGCCGAATTGCATTGGGTCAGTAGACTTGATTCCAGACTTACTCACAAAATCAAGGATGGAACCCCATGGCCAACAACGGTAACCGGTCGGTCAAGAAGAAGAAGGGCCCCTCCGCTGGTACCGGAGGTCACGGCCGCAAGGCTCTCGAAGGCAAGGGTCCCACTCCCAAGGCGGAAGACCGCGTCTACCACAAGGCGTACAAGAACAAGCAGCTCGCGGAGCGTTCGGCCGCCAAGCGCGGAGCCGCACGTCCCAGCGGCGGCGCACGCTCGGGTCCGAAGGGCCGTGCCACCGAGGAACTGGTCACTGGCCGCAACTCCGTGGTGGAAGCCCTGCGCGCGGGTATCCCGGCCAAGGCGCTGCACGTTGCCATCCGCATCGAAATGGATGACCGCGTCAAGGAATCCCTCAAGCTCGCAGCCGAGCGCGGTATCCCCCTGCTGGAGACCGGCAAGCCCGAGCTGGACCGGATGACCGAGGACGCCGTCCACCAGGGACTCGTTTTGCAGATCCCGCCGTACGAGTACGAAGACGCGTACGAGCTCGCGGAGCAAACCGTGGAGAAGTGGAAGAAGGGGCACATCTCCAACGCCCCGATCTTCGTGGCACTGGACGGCATTACCGATCCCCGCAACCTCGGCGCCATCATCCGTTCCGTGTCCGCTTTCAGTGGTCACGGCGTGATCGTGCCCGAGCGTCGTTCGGTGGGGGTTACGGCGTCCGCCTGGAAGACCAGCGCCGGTGCCGCTGTCCGCGTACCGGTGGCCCGCGCGTCGAACCTCAACAACGCCCTCAAGCAGTTCAAGAACATGGGCATCTACGTCCTTGGCCTGGATGGCGACGGCGACGTCTCACTGCCCGACCTGACGGTTGCCACCGAGCCGGTCTGCATCGTGGTTGGTTCCGAGGGCAAGGGCCTGAGCCGTTTGGTTCGCGAAAACTGCGACCAGATCGTCTCCATCCCGATCGACTCGGCCATGGAATCGCTCAACGCCTCCATGGCCGTTGGAATCTCGCTGTACGAGGTCTCCCGGCAGCGCTCCGCGTAGTGAACGCTGCTTAAGGGCGGTGGTCGCTGACGCGGCCGCCGCCTTTTGCATACCATCGCTCTCTCACGTTCCGCGGGTTTGGGTGTATCGCTCGCTCACGTTCCGCGGGTTTGGTGGCGTCGCTCTCTCACGTCCCGCGCGATTCGGTCGCGAAGACACGATGGCGGTAGCCGCCTCACGCTCATTGTCCGGGGGATGTGCGCGAGCGTTGGCGGGAGGCCCGGGGGATGTGCGCGAGCGTCGGCGGGAAGCCTGGGGGATGTGAGAGAGGGTCAGAAGTTGCGGCGGTTGGCCAGGACCGGGAGCTTCTGACGGGCGTCGTCCACCACGGAGGCGTCGAGGTCTGCGAAGATCAGCCCCGGCTCGCCTTCAAGGGCTTCCAGGACCTGCCCGAAGGGAGACACGACGGCGGAGTACCCGACACCAGTGGGTGCCGTCCCTTTTGCTTCGACGCCCTGGGTGGCGGGGTCGCCCTGGCCGCACGCGAGGACGAACGTGGTGGTGTCCACAGCCCGCGCCCGGGCCAGGAGTTGCCACTGATCGGCCTTCCCCGGACCGGCTCCCCATGATGCCGACACAATGTTCACCACAGCCCCTCGTTCCGCGTTGGCAGTGAAGAGGGCCGGGAACCGGATGTCGTAGCAGGTGGCCAATCCGAAGGTGAGGCCACCGGCGTCGAACGTTACTGGTTCTGTACCGGCCTCAACTGTGTCCGACTCCGCAAAGCCAAAGGCGTCGAAAAGATGGACCTTGTCGTAGCTGGCTTCCACGCCCGGGCCGGTGGCCAGAAGGGTGTTGCGTACACGGGGTGCTCCGGTCTCCGTAGCAGCGCCAGGTGTGAACATGCCCGCGACGATGACCAGTTGCAGTTCCTCCGCGATGGCGCGAACCTTGGCCGCCCACGGCCCATCCAGGGGCTCAGCGATGTCCAGCAACGAGTTTCCGAACGCGCGCATCATGGCTTCGGGAAAGACCACCAGCTCGGCGCCACCGTCCTTGGCGCGCCTCGCATACTCCTCCAGGAGCCGCAGGTTTTCGGCCAGGTCGCGGCCGGAGATGACTTGGGCGAGTGCCACGCGCACGATAGAACCTCCAATTCTCTGCCTCCCAGTATGCCAAGTTATGAAATCAGGAGGCAGTTCGTCGTCATATGGGCCGCCAAGGCCGCACATACCGGGCGTGGAACTAAACTTGCCTTCAATGGTTATGCCTATCTTTGACACAGAAGCCGCCGTCGATGCCTCACGGCCACGACCCCTCGGACTGAGCGCACCCCAGCCCGCTCTTCCTCATGCGGAGAGAGCGCAAAACCATGAAGTGAACGTGGCCGTTTTCGCGCCGGACCTGGAACGGGTGGAGATCGTGTTCCAGGCGCCGGGCGAATCATGGCGTGCCCAGATCCTTCCCAACACGGAAAACGATGTGCATTTCGGGCTGGTCGGCGGATTGCCTCCGGGAACGCGCTACGGCTTCCGGGCCGCGCCGTCCGAGGGTGGGCTTCCGATGCCGGTTCCGGCGCTGGACCTCGACGACGACGACCGGCAGCCGCTGCTGCTGGACCCCTACGGGCGGGCCGTGGACCAACGTGGCGAGCTCCTGACAAGCGTCCACGTGGACACTGGCTTCGATTGGGGCAACGACCAGCCGCCGCGTACCCCGATGCGGACGTCCGTCATTTACGAGGCCCACGTCCGGGGCCAGACAATGCTCCACCCGGAGATTCCCGAGCACCTGCGCGGCACCTACGCCGGCATGGCGCATCCGGTGATGATCCAACACCTCACCGAGCTCGGCATCACTGCGGTGCAGCTGCTTCCCATCCACTTCCACCTGGATGAATCGCACCTCCAGGACCTCGGCATGACCAACTACTGGGGCTACAACACCGCCGCCTTCTTCGCTCCGCACGCCGACTACGCCACGGAAGCTGCACGCAATGCAGGTCCACATGCCGTGCAGGACGAACTCAAGGGCATGGTGAAGCTGCTGCATGCGGCCGGGATCGAAGTCATCCTGGACGTGGTTTACAACCACACCGCTGAAGCCGGCCCCGACGGACCGGTCCTGAGCTTCCGGGGTCTGGGGGAGAAACGCTACTACCGCCATGATGCCCATGGACGCTACCTGGACACTACGGGGTGCGGCAACACGCTGGATTTCAGTGAACCCGTGGTGGTGGACCTTGCGCTCGATTCCCTGCGCTACTGGGTCAACGAGTTCCATGTGGATGGTTTCCGCTTCGACCTCGCGGTGACTTTGTGCCGCGACGCTGGAAACACCTTCGATCCCGGCCACCCCTTCCTGCAGGCCATTGCGGAGGACCCGGTTTTGTCGGAGGTCAAGCTGATTTCCGAGCCGTGGGACGTGGGCTACGGCGGCTGGCAGACGGGCCGCTTCCCGCAGGGTTGGTCTGATTGGAACGACCACTTCCGGGACGGTGTCCGCAGTTTCTGGCTTTCGGACCGTGCCGCCATGGAATCCGGTGGCCATGGGGGTTCGGTGGCGTCGTTGGCCGAGCTGATGGCGGGGTCCGCAAACCTCTTCGGTTCCTCGGGCCGCACGCGCTTGGCGTCGGTGAACTTCATTACGGCCCACGATGGCTTCACCCTCAAGGACCTGGTCAGCTACGACCGCAAGCACAATGAGGCCAACGGCGAGCAAAACCGCGATGGCCACGGAGACAACCGCAGCTACAACCACGGGGTGGAAGGTCGTAGTGAGAACGAGGCCATCGTTGCGGCGCGGGCCTTGTCGATCCGGAACCTGATGGCCACGTTGCTGATCTCCATCGGCGTTCCCATGATCACTGCCGGTGACGAACTGGGCCGCACCCAGCAGGGCAACAACAACGCCTACTGCCAGGACAACCCCACGGCCTGGTTGGACTGGAGCCGGACCCAGGAAGCCAACGCCATGTTCCGGACTACCCGGGAGCTGGTCAGGCTGCGCCGCTGGTTCCTCCGCCACCAGCCGGAGAGCTTCCCCGGCCAAGCCAACAGCTCCAGCCTTCAGTGGTTCGATGACAAGGGTCAGCGGATGACGCCGGCACGCTGGAACGATCCCGGTGTTCGTGCCGTCCAGCTGCTGATGGGCCATGAGGACAGCGAGATCCGCGGGCTGATTGTGGTTAACGGCAACAACCACGACGTGAAGATGGTGCTTCCGGAGATCCTGAGTGAGTCGGGCATCGGCAAGCGCATGTTCGAACTCCGCTTCACCACCTCAGTGCTGCACGACCGCCGGAAGGGCGCGTTGGTGGCCAGCGGCGAGCGGGATATCCTGCAAGCCAACACCATCAACATCTACCGCACTTAGGTACCAAGCACAGGGAGTTCTCCGCATGAACCGCAGCCGCAGCAAACTGGTGGCTTTCGCGGGACTGGTGATCGCCGTCGTCGTGCTGGTTGTTGCCATGGTGGGCGGAGGCGCGCTGACGGCGCCGTCACCGGCGCCAAGCGTCCAAACCACAACGCCGACACCTGGCCCTTTGCCCACGTCAACGGCCGCCGTGCCTGGGAAGACCGCGGCCCCGTCGGCTGTGGAGAACCCCTCCGGCCTGCCCTCCATCAACGCCTCGCAGCTGCCGAAGGAAGCCCGCCAAACTCTGGCATTGATCGCCAAAGGGGGCCCGTATCCTTACGACCGTGACGGCGTGAACTTCGGCAATTTCGAGGGCCTGCTGCCCAAGAAGCCTGGGGGTTTCTACAAGGAGTACACCGTGCCCACCCCGGGGGAATCGGATCGCGGAGCGCGGCGGATCATCGTGGGTAAGGACGCCGCGAAGTACTACACGCCGGACCATTACGAGTCGTTCGCGTTCATCGTCGAGGACAAGTAGCCGAGGACACATAGAGGAGCCCATGAAGATCTACTCAGCAGACACCTGGACCGTGGAGGAACTTCAGGAGCAGGTTTCCGACGCAGGCCGCAGGACAGTCCTTGTGCCACCGGCAACCACCAAGCAGGCAGTCCTGGAGGTCTTTGGCCAGGTCCTGGACTTCCCCGAGTACTACGGCGTGAACTTGGATGCCCTGAACGATTCCCTCCACGACTACGCAGATGCCCTGTCAGAGGACGACGGCAGCCCCGTCACCATGATCTGGCAGGTCCCCGCCGCCTACCGCACGGACCGTTCCTTCGGCGTTGTGTGCGAAATCCTGCAGGACGCAGAGCGCTACGCAGGCCGTGACCTGGCGATCATCGCAGTTTTCGAGCACTAAAACGTCGGTGGCCCGCTTTTCCGTTGTTGGGCAACAACGGAAAAGCGGGCCACCGACGTGATTGGGACTAGGCGTTCGCGATCAACCCAAGTTCAGCCTTGGACGCCAACGCCGAGTGCTTCGGGAAGACCCGGACGGTGTAGCCGAAGGAGCCTGAGCGGTTGATGACCAGCGAGCCGTTGAACAGGTGCCGCCCGTTTCCGAGGTCCTCCACCGGGTCCAGCTCCGCCACGACGATGTCTTCGAGTTCGTCGGATTCCTCCGCACGGCCGAATGCCACTTCCACGGAGACGTCGTCGGGCGTCAGGTTGTTCAGCGCGACGTAGGCGTTGACCTGCAGGCTGTCGCCCACTTGGGGTTCCTCGGAGACGCCGACCGAGTCAACGTGTTCCACTACAACCTGGGGCCACGCCTCGCGAACCTTTGACGTCCAGGCTGCGAGTTCCTTGGCCTCCTTGAAAGACTCGGCAACGGCCCTGCGACCTGACACCGCGGCCGGGCAGTAGAGGTTGTTGACGTAGTCGTGGAGCATCCGTTCGGCCGAAACGGCGGGGCCGAGGTGGGCGAGCGTGTGCTTGATCATGGAGACCCAGTGGGTCGGCACGGTCTCGTGGCTGGACTCGGAGGGGCCTGCGGCTCCGGCGCCCTGGGCAACCGTGGTGCCGTAGAAGCGCGGTGCCACCTGGGTTTCAAGCAGCTCATAGAGCGCCGCGGCCTCGATGTCGTCCCGTTCGTCAGCGGATGCGCCGTTGTTGGCCGTCGGGATGGCCCAGCCGTTCTCGCCGTCGTACATCTCATCCCACCAGCCGTCCAGCACGGAGAGGTTGAGCGAGCCGTTGATCGCGGCCTTCATGCCGGACGTGCCGCAGGCTTCCAGGGGACGCAGCGGGTTGTTGAGCCATACGTCGCAGCCCGGGAACAGCGTCCGTGCCATGGCGATGTCGTAGTTCGGCAGGAACACGATCCTGTGCCGGACGTCGGGGTCGTCGGTGAAACGGACCAGGTCCTGGATCATCTTCTTGCCTGCGTCATCTGCCGGGTGCGACTTACCGGCGATGACCAGCTGGATGGGGTGCTTGGGATCGAGCAGCAAGGCCTTCAGCCGTGCGGGGTCGCGCAGCATGAGGGTAAGCCGCTTGTACGTTGGCACGCGGCGGGCAAAGCCGATGGTGAGCACATCCGGGTCCAGGACGGAGTCGGTCCAACCCAGCTCGGCATCGGCAGCTCCGCGTTTCTTCCAGGAAGCCCGGAGCCGGCGTCGGACGTCTTCGATGAGCTGTGTGCGGAGTTCACGGCGGAGGCCCCAGACGTCCTCGTCGCTGACGTTGTAGGCCAGGTCCCAGCGACCCAACGCTTCGGCTTCAGCCCCGAACTGGTGACGTGCCAGGGAGGAAATCCGCGGATCCACCCAGGTGGGGACGTGGACACCGTTGGTGACGGAGGTGATCGGAATTTCGGAATGGTCGAACCCTGGCCACAGGCCGGAGAACATTTCGCGGGACACCACACCGTGCAGCTTGGCCACGCCGTTGGCACGCTGCGCCAGGCGCAGGCCCATCACGGCCATGTTGAAGACCGAGGGGTTGCCGCCGTCGTAGTTTTCGCGGCCGAGCTCCAGGATCCGTTCCGTGGGCACGGCCGGCGCCAGTCCGGCGTCGAAGAAGTGCTTGATCTGCAGCGCCTCGAAACGGTCGATGCCGGCAGGTACGGGCGTGTGCGTGGTGAACACGGTGGACGCACGGCCGGCAGCAAGGGCTTCTTCCCAGCTGAGGGGGTGCTCGGGGTCGGACATGGCTTCCTGGATGCGTTCAATCCCCAGGAATCCGGCGTGTCCCTCGTTGGTGTGGAAGACCTCGGGCGCAGGGGTCCCTGTCAGTTCCTGGTAGACGCGCAGGGCCTTGACGCCACCCATGCCCAGGAGCAGTTCCTGCTGCAGGCGGTGGTCGCCGCCGCCGCCGTAGAGCCGGTCGGTGATGCCGCGCGCGGCTTCGTCGTTCGAGGGGACGTTGGAGTCCAGCAGCAGCAGCGGAACGCGTCCGACGTCGGCACGCCACACGTGCGCGTGCAGCTCGCGGCCGTTGGGCAGCGGCAGGGAAATGTGGACCGGCTTGCCCTGGCCGCCGTCCTTGGCCGGGTGGCGGAGCAGGGTCAGCGGGAGGCCGTCGGGATCCAGGACGGGGTAGGTTTCCTGCTGCCAGGCGTCGCGGGACAGTGACTGCTTGAAGTAGCCGGCCTGGTAGAGGAGCCCGACGCCGATCAGCGGCACGCCGAGGTCCGAAGCTGCCTTGAGGTGGTCGCCGGCGAGGATGCCCAGGCCGCCCGAGTACTGCGGGAGAACTTCCGTGATGCCGAACTCGGGGGAGAAGTAGGCAATGCACGCCGGAGCGTCCTGGCCGAGGCCCTGGTACCAGCGCGGTTCGCTGAGGTAGCGGTCAAGGTCCGCAGCCGCAGCCTGCACGCGTTCCACTACTTCGCCGTTGTTGGCCAGGTCCTGCAGCTGTTCGCGGCTGATCGATCCGAGAAGGGCTATGGGGTCGTGCTGGGCTGCCTCCCACAGGCCGGGGTTGATGCTCGCAAAGAGTTCCCGGGTTGGCCGGTGCCAGGACCAGCGCAAGTTGGTCGCCAATCGGGCCAGTGGCCGGATGGGCTCGGGGAGGACGGTACGGACTGTAAACCTTCGAATTGCCTTCACGAGCGCCACACTAACCGACTCACATGGCAGTCGGAACAGGATCGGGTTTCTTTTAGGTAAATGTCATCTTGCGTCGAGTAGAAACCTCGTTTGCTTAGCATTCTGTGATTTTTCTCGCTAACGTCATGGTTGTGACGAAAACTGCGCGAACCACCACCGTTCTGAAATCCAAGACGACAACGGACATCACCGACGGACTTCGCTTCGGCCGGTTTCCCATCACGGCCGTGCAGCCGGTGGTGGAAGGTGGCCGTTTCCCGGCGAAGGCCTTGCCTGGAGAGGACCTCGTGGTTGGCGCCACGGTCTTCCGTGAAGGGCACGACCAGCTGGGCGTATCCGCCGTCCTGCTTGACCCCAGGGGCAAGGAGCGCCAGCGCGTGCGGCTCGCCCCGGCCCAGGGCGAGCAGTGGAAGGGCCTTGACCGCTGGGAAGGCCTGATCACCCCCAGCGGAACAGGTGCGTGGTCGTTCGTTATCGAGGCCTGGCACGACCGCTACGGTACGTGGCACCACAATGCCGAGGTTAAGGTCGCCGCCGGCATTGACGTTGAGTTGATGCTCGCCGAAGGTGCGGCCCTTCTGTCGGGAGCAGCCGACGACGCCGGACGCACCGGTGCTGAAAAGCGCACCCTGCGTGCCGCTTCCGTCGCGCTCGCCGACACCACCAAGTCTGCCGAGGAGCGCCTTGGCGCCGGTTTCAGCCCCGAGGTGCTTGCCGCCGTCGAGCGTCTGCCGATTCGTGAACTGGTGACGGTCTCTGAGCAGTTCCCGCTGCAGGTGGAACGGGACTTGGCCGGCCGCGGCTCCTGGTACGAATTCTTTCCGCGCTCCGAAGGCGCCGTGCTGGACCACTCGACGGGTGTGTGGACCTCCGGCAACTTCCGCACGGCGGCCAGGCGGCTCGACGCCGTGGCGGAGATGGGCTTCGACGTCATCTACCTGCCGCCCATCCACCCGATCGGCTTCCAGCACCGCAAGGGCCGCAACAACACGTTGACGCCAGGGCCCCAGGATCCGGGCTCGCCGTGGGCCATTGGTTCCAAGGATGGCGGCCACGATGCCATCCACCCTGAGCTGGGAACGTTCGAGGACTTCGACGCCTTCGTCGCCCGCGCCAATGAGCTTGGCCTGGAGGTGGCTCTGGACCTGGCCTTGCAGGCAGCTCCGGACCACCCCTGGGTCACGTCCAACCCCGAATGGTTCACCACCCGCGTGGACGGTTCGATCGCCTACGCCGAAAACCCTCCGAAGAAGTACCAGGACATCTACCCCCTGAACTTCGACAACGATCCCGTAGGCCTGTCCAAGGAAATCCTGCGCATCGTGCAGTTGTGGATCAGCCACGGGGTCAAGGTCTTCCGCGTGGACAACCCCCACACCAAGCCCGTGTGGTTCTGGGAATGGTTGATCGGGAAGATCAACAAGAAGAACCCCGAGGTGGTGTTCCTGGCGGAGGCCTTCACACGCCCGCCCATGATGCACGCCCTGGGCCGGGCCGGATTCCAGCAGTCCTACACGTACTTCACCTGGCGGAACACCAAGGCCGAGCTGGAAGAGTACTTCTACGAGGTCAGCCATGTGAGCCCGGCGTATTTCCGCCCGAACTTCTTCGTCAACACCCCGGACATCCTCACCGAGTACCTGCAGTACGGCGGCCCGGCGGCCTTCAAGATCCGTGCAGTCCTCGCCGCGACAGCCAGCCCGCTATGGGGTGTCTATGCAGGCTATGAGCTGTACGAGCACGTGGCACGGCCCGGCGCCGAGGAGTACATCGACAACGAGAAGTACGAGTACAAGGCCCGGGACTGGGAAGGCGCGGCCGAATCCGGACGTACGCTGGCCCCCTACATCACCCGGCTCAACACCATCCGCAAGGACCACCTGGCGTTGGGCGACCTGCAGAACCTGACCATCCACCGCAGCACGGATGACGCCACGATCGTCTACTCGAAGCACAAGACCTTGCCCGATGGCACCAAGGACACCTTGATCATCGTGGTCAACGTGGATCCGCACAGTACCCGCGAAAGCACTGTGTCGCTGGACCTCGCGGCCCTTGCGCTGGACCCGGCCGACCTCAACGAAAACGGACAGTTCCGCGTCGATGACCTCATCAGCGGACAGAGCTGGTGGTGGGGGGAACACAACTACGTCCGCCTGGATGCCCACGTTGAGCCGGCACACGTCCTGAGCATCAGGAGGCTGCCTTAGTGAGTTTTTCCCCGCAGAACCCCACCCAGTACTTCACTCCGAAGAACACCTTCGAGTTGAATGCCCCCGGTCTCCAGCATGATCCGCTCTGGTACCGCAAGGCAGTCTTCTATGAAGTCTTGGTGCGGGCTTTTGCGGACGCCAACGGGGATGGTTCCGGCGATTTCCAAGGATTGATCGACAAACTGGATTACCTCCAGTGGCTGGGCGTCGATTGTCTCTGGCTGCCGCCGTTCTTCCATTCCCCGTTGCGCGACGGCGGCTACGACATTGCCGACTACACGTCCGTCCTGGATGAATTCGGTACCATCAGCGACTTCAAGCGGCTGGTGGCCGAAGCCCACGCCCGTGGCGTACGGGTCATCATCGACCTTCCTTTGAATCACACTTCGGACCAGCACCCCTGGTTCCAGGAATCCCGGAAGGATCCCACGGGACCCTACGGGGATTTCTACGTGTGGAGTGACACGGACGAAAAATACCAGGACGCCCGCATCATCTTCGTCGACACCGAAGAGTCCAACTGGACGTTCGATCCCATCCGGCGGCAATTCTTCTGGCACCGGTTCTTCAGCCACCAGCCGGACCTGAACTTCGAGAATCCCAAAGTCATCGAGGCGCTGTACGACGTCATCCGCTTTTGGCTGGACCAAGGCATCGACGGTTTCCGCGCTGACGCCATTCCCTACCTTTTCGAGGAGGAAGGGACCAACTGCGAGAACCTTCCGGCGACCCACACGTTCCTCCAGGACCTCCGCCGCATGGTGGACGAGAACTATCCGGGCAGGGTCATCATCGCGGAGGCCAACCAGCCGCCGCACGAAGTGGTGGAATACTTCGGCACCGACGAAGCCCCGGAGTGCCATATGGCCTTTCACTTCCCGATCATGCCCAGGCTGTACTACGCCCTGCGGGACCAAAAGGCTGCGCCCATCATTGAGACGTTGCGTGATACCCCCGAGATTCCGCGGGGCGCGCAGTGGGGAACGTTCCTGCGGAACCACGACGAACTGACACTCGAGATGGTTCCCGCGGAGGAACGCGCGGCGATGCTTGGCTGGTATGCCCCGGACCCGCGCATGAGGGCGAACATAGGAATCCGCCGCCGTCTGGCTCCGCTCCTGGACAACTCCCGGGCAGAGATCGAACTCATCAACGCTTTGTTGTTGTCCCTGCCCGGCAGTCCCTTCCTCTACTACGGGGACGAGATCGGCATGGGCGACAACATCTGGCTCGATGACCGCGACGCCGTCCGCACGCCCATGCAGTGGAACCCCGACCGCAATGCGGGCTTCTCCTCTGCCGACCCGGGCAAGCTGTACCTGCCGGTGATCCAGTCGCTGGTTTACAACTACAGCATGGCCAATGTCGAGGCCGAAGCCGCTCATTCCGGTTCGCTCCTGCGGTGGACCCGGCAGATCCTCAGTGTCCGCAAGAACCATCCCGTGTTTGGCCTGGGCGGGTTCCGCCACATCGAAGCTGATCATGAGGTGGTGCTGGCCTACGTCCGGGAGCTGCCGGCGGGAAACCCGGAAGGCGCGGACGCGGAAACCATTCTGTGCGTCTTCAACCTTTCCCAGCACCCGGTGGCGGCAACGCTGGATATTCCCGAGTTCGCGGGCCGCGGCCTGCGCGATATTTTCGGCGGCCAGCCTTTTCCGGCCGTTGGTGACAACGGTCATCTGACCGTGATGCTGGGCAGCCATAGCTTTTACTGGCTGCGGGTCCGCTCGGCATTTTCCAATCCCTCGTCGCCTTTTACCCAGGCGATTCCAGTGGTGACCTCCAAAGGATGAGATGAACAAGGACAACTTGAACCCCTCCGTTGAAGGACTTCTCCGGGCATGGCTTCCCGGCAAACGCTGGTTCCCGGTCAAGAGCCCCGACTTTGCGCTGGAGCAAGTGGGCAGCTTCCGGCTTCCAGGCGGCGGCGACGCCGAACTGGAGGTCTTGCTGCTGGCCGTCACCCACAGGACGGCCGACGGCGGCCCGCGGACCGACGTCGTGCAGGTACCGCTGAGCTTCCACAGCCAGCCGCTGGTTGACGCGCCGACGGCCCTCCTGGGTGAGATCACGGATCCTGGCCTTCGCCTGGTGTACGACGCCGTCTACGATCCCGGATTTATTTCGGCCTGGCTGCAACTGATGCGCAGCGAAGGAGCCGTGGCTTCGGTCCAGGGCCACCTCACCCATGGACGCGTTCCGCTCCCGGGAACTCCGGTATCGGTGCGGGTACTGTCCGGTGAGCAGTCCAACACGTCCGTCATAATCGACGACGGCGAGTCGGCCGCGATCGTGAAAATCTTCCGCGTCCTCTCAGCTGGCAAGAACCCGGAAGTGGAGCTGGGCGCCGCCCTGACAGCCGCGGACACCCGCGAGGTTCCCGCGACGTTGGGGTGGATCACGGGCTCGTGGCACGGGCCGGCGTCGAAAACCAATGCTGGGGAGTCCGTTGCGGAGTCATCCGGCGAGCTGACGGTTGCGCACGAATTCCTGAGCGGTGGCCTGGACGCTTGGCGCCTGGCTGTTGACGCGGCAGCGGCCGGCAAGGATTTCACGGACGAAGCCCGTGGGCTGGGAAAGGCCACGGCCACGGTCCACGCCAGGCTGGCGGAGACCTTTGGCACCCACGATGGCCAGGAGCAGGGCTCCGACATCATCGCAACCCTTGCCCGGCGTGTCCGGCAATCGTGGGCTGAGGCGTCAACCGCCGTCGGGCCTTATGACGTAAGTCTTGAAGAGCTGCTGTCCGCGCTCGATCCACAGTCCGTTGGCCAATTGCAGCGCATCCATGGCGACCTCCACCTGGGCCAGATCCTGCAGGTTCCCGGCGCATCGGGGGAGCCGGGCCGCTGGGCCATCCTGGACTTCGAGGGTGAGCCGCTCCGGACCATCGATGAGCGCAACAACCCCGACCTTCCCTTGCGGGACGTCACCGGCATGTTGCGCTCGTTCGACTACGCAGCCGGGGCAGCCATTCGGGAGAACCCCGAGGCGAAGGTGCCGGAAAACTGGGTGGATGACTGCGCCGCAGCCTTCATCGAGGGGTACAGCGACGTCACCCCTGGAACCATTGACCGCCAGTCGCCGCTCTTTGTGGCATTGTGGCTGGACAAGGCCTTATACGAGGTGGTGTACGAGCTGCGTAACCGGCCCGACTGGTTGTCGATACCGGTCAACGCATCGCGACAAATCCTCGACAACACAAGCCGCGGCAAGCATGCGGCAGCAACAGCGGAAGGTAATGACATGACTGGCTCAGCACGTACCGAACGGCCCCGAGTTCCCCTGCACGTGGACTCCGAGACCTTGGAACGCGTGGCGGCCGGCGCTTACCACGCGCCGCACTCGGTCCTCGGCGCCCATCTCGATGACCACGGCCATGTAACCATCAGGACGGTGAAGCACCTGGCCAAGACCGTCACGGTAGTCACCGAAGCCGGCCGCACCCCCATGGAGCACGAATCACACGGTGTGTGGGCAGCGGTCCTCGAACCGCTTCAGGCCGGGCATGTGCCGGACTACCGTTTGGAAGTGGTGTACGACGCCGAACCCGTCACCATCGATGACCCGTACCATTACCTGCCTACCGTGGGCGAGGTGGACCTGCACCTGATCGGGGAGGGCCGCCATGAACGGCTCTGGGATGTCCTGGGGGCGCACGTCCAGCATTACCGCTCTTCGCTGAGCGCCGTGGACGGTGTTTCCTTCGCCGTCTGGGCTCCGAACGCCCAGGCTGTTCGCGTGAAGGGCGACTTCAACGGCTGGGATGGTCGTTCGCACGGCATGCGGTCCCTTGGCTCCTCCGGGGTGTGGGAAATCTTCATCCCGGGCGTTGTAGCAGGGGCGTGCTACAAATACGAAATCCTCACCAAGTCCGGCCACTGGATCGAGAAAGCTGACCCGCTGGCATTCGGAACCGAGGTGCCTCCGCTGACGGCATCGCGCGTAGTAGACCCCAGCTACCGCTTCAAGGACGCGGAGTGGATGGCTGCCCGCGCCAAGAAGGATCCGCACAACTCGCCCATGAGCGTCTATGAAGTCCACTTGGGCTCCTGGCGCCTGGGCCTTGGCTACAAGGAACTCGCCAAGGAACTCGTGGAGTACGTGAAGTGGCTCGGCTTCACCCACGTTGAGTTCATGCCCGTTGCCGAACACCCCTTCGGCGGGTCCTGGGGTTACCAGGTGACGTCCTACTTTGCTCCGACGTCACGCTTCGGCCACCCGGATGAGTTCCGGTTCCTGGTGGACTCGCTCCACCAGGCAGGCATCGGCGTCCTGCTCGACTGGGTTCCTGCACACTTCCCCAAAGACTCGTGGGCACTGGCACAGTTCGACGGCCAGCCGCTCTACGAGCATTCAGACCCCGCACTGGGAGAACACCCTGACTGGGGAACCCTGATCTTCGACTTTGGACGCAGCGAGGTCCGGAACTTCCTGGTGGCCAATGCGCTGTACTGGCTCGAGGAGTTCCACGTCGACGGCCTGCGTGTGGACGCTGTGGCCTCCATGATCTACCTCGACTACTCCCGCGAAGAAGGCCAGTGGCGCCCGAACAAATTCGGCGGGCGGGAAAACCTGGAAGCGATCTCCTTCATGCAGGAAGTGAACGCCACGGTCTACAAAACCCACCCGGGCGCAATCGTCATCGCCGAGGAGTCCACGGCATTCCCCGGTGTTACGGCACCTACCAATCACGGCGGACTGGGCTTCGGCTTGAAATGGAACATGGGCTGGATGCATGACTCCCTCAAGTACATTTCCGAGGACCCCATCAACCGCAAGTGGCACCACGGCACCGTCACCTTCTCCCTGGTGTACGCGTTCACTGAGAACTTCCTCCTGCCCATCAGCCACGACGAGGTTGTCCACGGCAAGGGTTCCATGCTGCGCAAGATGCCGGGCGACCGTTGGCAGCAGCTGGCCAACCTGCGTGCCTTCTTCGCCTACCAGTGGTCGCACCCGGGCAAGCAGCTCATCTTCATGGGCAGCGAGTTCGGCCAGGAAGCCGAGTGGTCCGAGCAGCACGGACTCGACTGGTTCCTGGCGGACATCCCCTCGCACCGCGGCCTGCAGCTCCTGCTCAAGGACCTCAACGAGGTGTATTCAGCCACGCCTGCCCTCTACGAGAAGGACAACGAGGCCAGTGGTTTCCAGTGGATCAACGGCGGAGACGCCGACCACAACGTCCTCACCTTCATCCGCCGGGGCAACAACGGCAAGCCCCTGGTGTGTGCGGTGAACTTCTCCGGCGGTCCGCACCACGACTACATCCTGGGTGTTCCGTCAGCAGGGGAGTGGACGGAAGTGCTGAACACGGATGCCGAATCCTATGGAGGTTCCGGGGTAATCAACTCCGGCACCTTGAAGGCCACGACGCCGGGAACCGACGGACAACCGGCCGCACTGTCCGTCACCCTCCCGCCGCTTGGAGCCGCATGGTTCGCCCCGGCTGAGTAGCCGGCGCCCGCTCACGTTCCCCGGGTTTGGTTCGATCGCTCGCTCATGTTCCCGGGGTTTGGTGCGGTCGCTCGCTCACATAATGACCGCTTTTACGCGACGCTCCTTCACTGCGGTGGAGGAGCGTTGCTGGTTAAGCGCCAGCAAAGCGACCGACGGCGGACCCCGGCTGCGGCGTTTGGGTTCGGAACCGAGAGGCACGCCGTAGGTGGGGGCCAGGATCCATCCCGCCGAACCGGGGCTTTGCCAACCCGGCAGAGTGTGTGTATAGTTAATACCCGCGCTGCTCCCCAGTGGAGGGCGGTGATGCTGACAAGAACCCGCAAGGAAAATCAAGTCCAGCTCACCGATTTGACCCGGAGGCAGGCAGCGT